>NZ_WIXR01000017.1:0-230088 GCF_019425585.1 Burkholderia sp. COPS
CGCGGCCGGCGGCCGTCAGCGCGGTCTCGAGCGCGTTGTGCACGGGCGTGCCCGACGGCCACACGATCCACGAACAGGCGAGCACGTCGTCCCAGCCGACCGACGCCGCACCGGCGAGCGCGTGACCGGGCCGCGCGACGAACACGACCGGATCGACATACAGCGCTTCGGCATGCAGCAGCGGATCGACGGATGTCGACCCCGAGCGGCCCACGACGATGTCCAGTTCGCTGCGCGCGAGCTGCGGCATCAGCTGGTTCATCGTGCTTTCGGTGAGCCGCACCTGCGCGCGCGGCATCCGTTTGAGCAGTTGCGACACCGCGAGCGGCACCGTGTCGGCCGCCGCGACGCCTGACGTGCCGATCGTCACGAGGCCGCTGCCGCCTTCCCGCAGCGCGGCCATGTCGTCGCGCGCGACGTCGAGCTGCGCTTCGACGCGACGCGCATGCTCGATCAGCGCTTCGCCGTAGGAGGTCGGCCGCAGCCCGCGCGCATGCCGTTCGAACAGCGGCAGCCCGACGTCCTCTTCCAGTTCCTTCAGCCATTTCGACAGCGCGGGCTGCGTGGTCGCGAGCGCCACCGCCGACTGGCTCAGGTTGCCGGTGCCGGCAAGGCTCAACAGTACCTGCAGATGCCGCAGTCGCAGCCGGTGGGTCCAGTCCATCGCATGCCTCGTCGAGAGAAGGTATATCCAGAATGATATGGATTAGATGATTTGACCATTTTACCGGGTATGTCTGAGTCGAATATAAATCTGCTGACGGACTGCAGTACGGTCCCCGACCCGACATAGCGCCGACGCCGATCGGCCGACTCCAGGAGACATCATGACGACCCATCCGGACGCGTCGCGCGCCGCCTACTACGCACGGATCGCCGAGCAACGCCTGGCACCGCTGTGGGAATCGCTGCACAACCTTGTGCCGAAAACCCCGCAGCCGGCCGCGCAGGCCGCGATCTGGAAGTACGCGCAGGTGCGCGATCTCGTGATGCAGGCCGGCAGCGTGATCAGCGCGGAAGAAGCCGTGCGCCGCGTGCTGGTGCTGGAGAACCCCGGGCTGCCCGGCAAGTCGAGCATGACGCCGAGCCTGTACGCGGGGCTGCAGCTGATCCTGCCCGGCGAGATCGCGCCAAGCCACCGGCATACGCAGTCGGCGCTGCGCTTCATCGTCGAAGGGCGCGGCGCGTGGACGGCTGTGAACGGCGAGCGCACGACGATGCATCCGGGCGACTTCATCATCACGCCGTCGTGGGGGTGGCACGACCACGGCAATCCGTCGGAGGAAGCGGGCGGCGAGCCGGTCGTGTGGCTCGACGGGCTCGACATTCCGCTCGTCGCGCACCTCGACGCGGGCTTCGCGGAGAACTACCCGGAAGCCGTGCAGCCCGTGAATCGCCCGGAAGGCGACAGCCTCGCCCGCTTCGGTCACAACATGGTGCCGGTGCGGCATCGCGCGAGCGATCCGACGTCGCCGGTGTTCAGTTATCCGTATGCACGCACCCGCGAGGCGCTCGACGTGCTGTACCGGAACGGCGAACTCGATGCGTGGGACGGCGTGAAGCTGCGTTATGTGAATCCCGCGACGGGCGGCTGGCCGATGCCGACGATCGCCACCTTCATGCAGTTCCTGCCCGCCGGTTTCGACGGCCGCACGTACCGCAGCACCGACGCGACGATCTACTGCGTCGTCGAGGGCAGCGGCACCGCGTTCATCGGCGGCAACGCATTCGAATTCGAGCCGCACGACATCTTCGTCGTGCCGTCGTGGGCGCCGGTGCGGCTGTCGGCGTCGTCCGACAGCGTGCTGTTCAGCTATTCCGACCGGCCTGTGCTGTCCGCGCTGAACCTGCTGCGCGAAGCGCGCGACTGACGCCGGCAGCGTTCAAGGATTCCGTTTTCCGCGCGCCGCCGGCGCGGCGCGACCCCTTCATTCATGTTTACGCTGGAGCCATTGATGACTTTCGTTTTTCCGCCCGAAGCGCCCGTGGCGCTCCCCGTCGCCGGCAGCGATGCCCGGTTCGCGGTACGCCGCGTCTATTGTGTCGGCCGCAACTACGCGGCCCACGCGCGTGAAATGGGCTTCGATCCCGATCGCGAGCCGCCGTTCTTCTTCTGCAAGCCGGCCGATTCGATCGTGCCGGTCGCGTACGGCGAAACGCTCGATCTCGCGTATCCGTCGCAGACGCAGAACTATCACTACGAAGCCGAACTCGTCGCGGTGATCGGCAAGGGCGGGGCGGACATTCCGCTCGAACGCGCGCTCGAACACGTGTGGGGTTACGCGGTCGGCCTCGACATGACGCGTCGCGACCTGCAGATGAAGATGCGCGAAATGGGCCGGCCGTGGGAGATCGGCAAGGCGTTCGACCGCTCGGCGCCGATCGGCCCCGTGCATCCGGCGAGCGACGTCGGCCATTTCGAACAGGGCGGCCTGTGGCTGACCGTCAACGGCACGACGAAGCAGAAAAGCGACGTGTCGCACCTGATCTGGTCGGTCGCGGAAACGGTGGCCGACCTGTCGAAGTTCTTCCGCCTCGAACCGGGAGACGTGATCTTCACGGGCACGCCGGAAGGTGTCGGCGCGGTGGTCGCGGGCGACGTGATGAAGGTCGGCGTCGAGCGGCTCGGCGAACTGGCCGTGCGCGTGGTCTGACGCATCTTCCCCGAAAGGCGACATCGTGCAACTGCATAGCTTCTTCAACAGTTCGACCTCCTACCGGGTGCGCATCGCGCTCGCGCTGAAAGGGCTGCCCTACGACACGCTGCCGGTGAACATCCGCACCGGCGAGCATCGCGACGCGGCCTACGTCGCGAACGTGAACCCGTCCGCAGCGGTGCCGGCGCTGGTCGACGGCGATTTCGGTCTCGGCCAGTCGCTCGCGATCGTCGATTACCTCGACCAGATCCAGCCGGCGCCGCGACTGATTCCGCTCGAACTGCGACATCGTGCGCGCGTGCTGGAACTCGCGGCGCTGATCGCCTGCGACATCCATCCGGTCAACAACCTGCGCGTGCTGCGCTATCTCGACAGCGAGCTGAAGGTCACGCCGCAGCAGAAGACCGCGTGGTACCGGCACTGGGTCGCGGAAGGGATGGCCGGCGTCGAGCGGCTGCTCGCGCGCGCGGACGAGGGCCCGTGGTGCTTCGGCGACGCGCCCACGCTGGCCGACGTGTGCCTCGTGCCGCAGGTCGCGAACGCGCTGCGGATGGATTGCGACCTGAGCGCGTATCCCCGCAGCCTCGCGGTGTACGAATACGCACGGCACGAGCCGGCGTTCGACGCGGCGCAGCCGCAGCGGCAACCGGATTACGTCGCGTAACACGAAGCAGGAGACAAAGATGGGCGAGACACAAGACAACGGCCGGCGCGTGCTGGTGATCGGCGGCGGCATCGGCGGGCTCGCGGCAGCGCTCGCGCTCGCACGCCAGGGCATCCGCGTGAAGCTGCTCGAACAGGCGGAGCAGATCGGCGAGATCGGCGCGGGGATTCAGCTCGCGGCGAACGCGTTCAACGCGCTCGATGCGCTGGGTGTCGGCGAGGCCGCGCGCAGCCGGGCCGTGTTCACCGACTGGCTGCAACTGATGGATGCGGTCGATGCGCGCGAGGTCGCGCGCATCGATACGGGCGCCGCGTACCGCGAGCGCTTCGGCAATCCGTATGCGGTGATTCATCGAGCGGACATTCACCTGTCGATCTACGAGGCGGTCAAGGACCATCCGCTGATCGAGTTCCGGACGAGCACGCAGGTGTGCGGGTTCGAGCAGGACGGCAACGGCGTGACCGTGACCGACCAGCACGGCGAACGTTATCGCGCCGATGCGGTGATCGGCTGCGACGGCGTGAAATCCGCGATCCGCCAGGCGCTGATCGGCGATGCGCATCGCGTGACGGGCCACGTCGTGTATCGGGCGGTGGTCGACGTCGACAACATGCCGAAGGATCTGCAGATCAATGCGCCGGTCGTGTGGGCGGGCCCGCATTGCCATCTCGTCCACTATCCGCTGCGCGGCGGGCGGCAGTACAACCTCGTCGTCACGTTCCACAGCCGCGAGCAGGAAACCTGGGGCGTGCGCGAGGGCAGCAAGGAAGAGGTGCTGTCGTACTTCGACGGCATTCATCCGCTGCCGAAGCAGATGCTCGACCGGCCGACGTCGTGGAAGCGCTGGGCGACCGCGGACCGCGATCCGGTCGAGCGCTGGAGCGAGGGCCGCGCGACGGTGCTCGGCGACGCCGCGCATCCGATGACGCAATACATTGCGCAGGGCGCGTGCCAGGCGCTCGAGGACGCGGTGACGCTCGGCGCGGCCGTCGCTCAGGCCGACGGCGATTTCGAGGCCGCGTTCGCGCTGTACGAACGCGTGCGGATTCCGCGCACCGCGCGCGTGCTGTATTCGGCGCGCGAGATGGGGCGGATCTATCACGCGAAGGGCGTCGAGCGGCTGGTGCGCAACGGGCTCTGGGTCGGCCGTACGCAGGCGCAGTTCTACGACGCGCTCGACTGGCTGCACGGCTGGCGCGCGGAGGACTGCCTGACGCCGGCTGCGTGACGCCGCTCGGCGAGCCCGATTCCGGCGGCGCGCAATTCAACGACACGACGCGCGACCGCCTTCCTGGAGGAGACATCACCATGACCGATACGCTGTCCATCGACGTCAGCGAATGGATCGACCGGCATCGCGTTGCGCCGTTTCAGGCCGCGATCGTCGTCCTGTGCTTCCTGATCGTCGCGATCGACGGTTTCGATACCGCTTCGATCGGTTTCATCGCCCCCGTCATTCGCGCGGAATGGGGCCTGTCGCCCGCGCAGCTCGCCCCGGTGTTCGGCGCGGGGCTCGCGGGGCTGATGGCCGGCGCGCTCGTGTTCGGGCCGTTCGGCGACCGGTTCGGCCGCAAGCGCCTGCTGCTCGCATGCGTCGCGTGCTTCGGCATCGCGAGTGCCGCGTCGGCGAGCGCGGGCGGCCTGACCGAGCTGATCGCGTGGCGTTTCGTGACCGGGCTCGGGCTCGGCGGCGCGATGCCCAATGCGATCACGCTGACGTCCGAGTACTGCCCGGCACGGCGCCGTTCGCTGCTGGTGACGACGATGTTCTGCGGCTTCACGATCGGCTCCGCGCTCGGCGGGCTCGCGGCCGCTGCGCTGATCGAGCACCACGGGTGGCGCGCGGTGCTCGTCGTCGGCGGCGCGGCGCCGCTGCTGCTCCTGCCGGTGCTCGCGTGGCGGCTGCCGGAATCGGTGCGCTATCTCGTCAATCGGCACGCGCCTTCCGCGCGGATCGCGGCGATGCTGGGCTGCATCGCGCCGGATCCGCGGCTTGCGAACGCGTCGTTCACCGCGCCCGCCGGCAAGCCGGCCGGATCGCCGCTCGGCCGACTGTTCGGCCCCGACCTGTTGCGCGGCACGCTGCTGCTGTGGCTCACGTTCTTCATGAGCCTGCTGGTCATCTACCTGCTGTCCAGCTGGCTGCCGACGCTGCTGCGCACGACCGGCGCGACGCTGCGGACGGCCGCGCACGTGACCGCGATGTTCCAGGTCGGCGGCACGCTCGGCGCGATCGTCCTCGGCTGGCTGATGGACCGTTTCGACCCGCATCGCGTCCTGGCCTGCAGCTACGCGGCGGCCGGCGTGTTCGTCGCCGCGATCGGCGTGGTTGCCGCGTCGCCGTGGGGTGCCGCGCTCGCCGTGTTCGCGGCCGGTTTCTGCGTGTCGGGTTCACAGGTCGGCGCGAATGCGCTGTCGGCCGCGTTCTATCCGACCGAGTGCCGCACCACCGGCGTGAGCTGGGCGAACGGGATCGGCCGTGGCGGCTCGGTCGTCGGATCGATGGCGGGCGGTGCGATGCTGGCGATGGGCGTGCCGTTGTCGACCGCGTTTGCGGTCGTCGCGGCGCCGTGCGTGATCGCGGCGATCGCGGTGCTCGCGCTCGGCGCGGTTCGTGCCGGTGCGGCGCGCGTGCCCGCCGCGGAGACGATGGCGGGCGAGCGGGCCTGAGCGAAGGAGGGCGCAAGGCCACCCGTCGGCAGACAGGGAGATGCAACATTATATAAATCAATATAATATTGATTTTTTAATTGTCTCCCAGTGCCGATGAACGACGATCTTTCCGCCGGGTTTCCGGAACCCGACCAGATGCGCGCGGCCGCCGAATCGGCCTGCGCGCTGCTCAAGGTGCTGTCGAATCCCGACCGGTTGATGCTGCTCTGCGAGCTGTCCCAGGGTGAGCGCTGCGTGAGCGATCTCGAGGCAGCGCTGGACATCCGTCAGCCGACGCTGTCTCAGCAGCTCGGCGTGTTGCGCGACAACGCGCTGGTCCGCACGCGCCGCGACGGCAAGAACATCCACTACTCGCTCGACAGCCCCGCCGCGATCGCGGTGATGGGCGTGCTGTACGAACAGTTCTGCGGCCCGGCCGCGAAGGGGCGGCGCGATGCAGCTTGATGCGCTTCATTTCACGCCGTGGCTGTCGCTGGCCGGCGGCGTGCTGATCGGGCTCGCCGCCGCGTGGCTCGTCGCGTTCAACGGCCGGATTGCGGGCATCAGCGGCATCGTCGGCGGCTTGTTCACGGCACGCGCCGGCGAGCGCGGCTGGCGCGCCGCGTTCGTCGCCGGGCTGGTCGCGGCGCCGCTTGCGATGCGCGTCGCAGGGAACAGCCTGACGCCGCAGGTCGATGCGGGCTGGTTCGAACTGGTGGCGGCCGGGCTGCTGGTCGGAATCGGCACGCGGTACGCGGGAGGCTGCACGAGCGGCCACGGCGTGTGCGGGATGTCGCGCGGCGCGCTGCGTTCGGTGGTCGCGACGGCGGTCTTCATGGTCGCGGGCTTCGCGACCGTATTCGTGCGACGGCACGTGCTGGGAGGCTGACATGCAGGCAGGATTCGCGTTTCTGGCGGGGCTGCTGTTCGGCGTCGGCCTCATCGTGTCCGGCATGGCCAATCCGCAGAAGGTGCTCGGCTTTCTCGACCTGGCGGGCCGCTGGGATCCATCGCTCGCGTTCGTGATGGCCGGCGCGACCGGGGTGGCCGTGTTCGCGTTCGCATGGGCGAAGCGCCGGACGCGGTCATGGCTCGGCCTGCCGATGCAGTTGCCGGCCCTGCGGGCGATCACCGTGCGCCTGGTTGCCGGAAGTGCCGTGTTCGGCATCGGCTGGGGGATCGCCGGGTTCTGCCCGGGGCCCGCGATCGTGTCGATCGGCTTCGGGTCGGCGAAGGGGATCGCGTTCGTCGTCGCGATGCTGGCCGGGATGGCGATATTTGAGTGGTTCGAACGGCGCAGAAGCGTGCGGTGATGCGGTGACCGCCGCATGCGAGAGGCGCGCTGCGGCGGTTGCGCCGGTGGTCAAGGTCGGTCGATCCGCATGAGCACGGCCCTACCGGGTCGCGCCGGATCTCCATCGGCTGATGCGGCGCGGCGTGACGCTCCTCCGTGACACCACGGCAGGTTTCCATTTCACGAATGCTCGTGTACACGATGGCCGCCGCGCATCCTCCCGGACAACCGGCGCAGGATCGCGCGCCATGCCACGAGCCAGCCGCTCCGGCTTGCCGGTTCCACGACGGCCATGCTGACCGCGCCCGCGCCACCGGCCGACAGCGCCACGTGGCCGGCCGTCTCGAGCGTCAGGCATTCCCCTTCGCCGAGCAAGCGGCGGATGTGCTGTGGCGCGTCGGGCAGCCAGTCGAGCCCGCCGTGGCGCAGCGTGACCGCAAGCGCGCCGTCCAGCACGATCAACTGGCTGCCCTTGTCGAACCACGCAAAGTGGCTTTGCCCGGCGTCGAGCCGGATGTGATGCGTTCGCATGGCGATTCCCTTTCGCGATTGCGCGGCCTCGCGACGGCGAGGCGACAGCGTGCAGTCAGGTTAGGGAAACGGGCACCGGCACGACAGATTCAGGGGACGGGAATCTGTTGCGGTGCAGACGACGATTTTGCGCCGCTGTATCGGTGGGTTTCCCTGGAATCTGTATCTGGCGTGCCATCGGCCGCGCGGGCACGATCGCCTGCATGACGCCTTTCACCGATTCATCCCGCCCACCGTTGCCGATGGACGGCGAGCCGCTTTACGAACGGCTCGCCGAGCATTACCGCCGCATCATCTCGACCGGCACGCTTTCGCCCGGCGACCGGATGCCGTCGGTGCGGGCGTTCATGGCACAGCACGGCGTGAGTCTGTCGACCGCGATTCAGGCGTTCCGGCGGCTCGAGGATACGGGCTGGTGCGAGGCGAAGCCGCGCTCCGGCTACTTCGTGCGGCGCCGCGCGGCAGTCGCGCTCGAAACGCTGCCGGAAAGCGACGGGCCGCCGCTGAGCGTCGAGCCGCCATTCGCGGGGCTGCACGAGCGCGTGTCGCGTGTGATCGACCGCGCCAACGCGACGCCCGATGCGCTGAATCTCGGCGGCGCGTCCGCGCTGGCCACGCTGTATCCGGTCGAGCGCCTGCAGGCGCTCGCGATCCGGTTGTTGCGGCGCAAGCCCACCTTGCTGACCGATGCAGGGCCCGTCGGCGGATCGCCCGAGTTCCGGCAGACGATGGCCAAGCGCGCGTTGTCTTATGGCGTGACGTTGACGCCGGACGACGTGATGTCGACGAGCGGCGGCGTCGATGCCGTGAATCTCGCGTTGCGTGCGGTCGCACGCCCCGGCGACACGATCGCGATCGAATCGCCAGCGTTCTTCGGCCTGATCCAGTTGCTCGAAAGCCTCGGCTTGCGCGCACTCGAAATCCCGGCCAGCCCGACGACCGGCCTGTCGATCGAGGCGCTCGAAGTGGCGCTGACCGCGTATCCGGACATTCGCGCCGTGGTGGTCGTGCCGAACCTTCAGAACCCGCTCGGCTGCGTGATGCCCGACGGGCGCAAGGCCGCGCTCGTCTCGCTCTGTTCGCGCCATGGCGTGGCCGTGATCGAGGACGAGCCTTATCGCGAACTCGTCGAGGCGCCGCAATCGGTCAAGCCGGTCAAGGCATGGGATCGCGACGGCACGGTGATCTACTGCCCGTCGTTCAACAAGGTGCTGGCCCCCGGGATGCGGCTCGGCTGGATAAGCGCGGGGCGCTGGCACGCGCGCGTGAAGATGCTGAAATTCGCGCACAGCCGGCACAACGCCGCGTTGCTGCAGGCCGTTGCGGCCGAATTCGTCGGTTCGGGCGCGTTCGATCGCCATCTGCGCCGGTTCCGCGAACAGTTGCGCGTGCAGCGCGACGTGACGATCGACGCGATCGCACGGCATTTCCCGGCCGGAACCCGGATGAACCAGCCGCCGGGCGGGATGCTGCTGTGGATCGCGTTGCCGGACGGCGTGCGCTCCGAGGCGCTGTTCGACGCCGCGCTGGCGCACGGGGTCAGGATCGCGCCCGGGGCGATCTTCTCGAACTCCGACCGCTTCGACGGCTATATCCGGCTTGCTTGCACGCGCGTGTTCGATGCAGCGCACGAAGCGGCGTTCGAAACGCTCGGCCGCCTCGTACGGGAAGCCATGGCGGCCAGATAAGCGCGGTGGCCGCCGGCCGGGCTTGCGAAACCGCCATTGCACTGGTCTTCCGGGCCATCGACGCGGCCAGCCGCCGCCATTTCATCGGCTGGCCGAGTGTGTGGCGAGGTGCTGGCGGATCAGCGACAGGTAACGATCGCCGACCGAGAAATCGCGCGCGGCGCGCGGCCGTTCGGCCTGGCGCAACGTGGCCGGTGCGCTCATGCCCAGGTAACGGCAAACGGCGGACGGGAAGGGCTTGCGCGTATGCCCGAGCTGGCGAGCCGCGCGCTCGACGCGGGCGTCGCCGACCTGGGCGCGCAGCCATGCCAGCACTTGGCGATCGGCGTCGTTGACGATGCGGACCAGATGTTCCACTTTAAACAGGGACCCTTGTTGCATAAGGCTCTCCGGGTGTTTTCGTCGATAAATCAGGTCTGGCTACCACCCTGGCTACCATGAAAGGCTGCGCTGGACCTGGAGCCACCAACCGGTGCTGTCGACGGGAGCGCCGAGCTTCTGCCGCTGCCGGAATACTGGTTGGTTGTACAGCTGGTTATCCATACAGTATTTTGGGCGAAGCGGGTTGTCAAGCGCAAAACGACCAATGAGGGGACAAAGAAGGAAGATGAGACGGGAGGGGCGGCGCTCGGGGCTGAGCGCCAGAGGGAGGGTTAGGCGGCGTCCGGGCCGGCCATGATCGCTTCGACGCTTTCGGCGGTGATGCCGCTGGAGCGCTCGCCGATCTTGACCAGTTTCAGCTTCCCCTTGTCGACGAGGCGGTAGACGGTGGTTCGGGAGATGCTGGTCATATCCATGACCGCCTTGATGCGATACAGCTTCTTCGGAGTCCTGGTGGTTTCCATGTTTCGACCTAGTGTGGTGGTGGCCAGAGCGCGTATGTTATGGAGCGCTCTGGCGCGTCGCAACACAATCCAGGTGTCTATCGTATAGTCCGCGGCGTCAGCCGAAGAGGCCCAACGCAGGCACAGCGTAGGTGGCCAAATAGAACAACACGACGAGAAGCGTCGCAACGGCAAAGACGGTGCCCCATTTCCGATTCGACCACCGCTTATACGCGACCGCATTCAGAAGGCAGAATACGATGGCGGGCCAAATCAGCAGTCCCAGCGTTACCAGGAAAAAGGCTGCGTGAGAGCCACAATGCTCAAGATCGTTGCAGCCCGTGGAATGTGAGGGAGGCGTGGGCCAGTGCATATGGCTGAATGTGTAGCCTGATGCCCATGTGACCAGCAAACCCCACACGAACCCCAACAACGCAAGCCCTGTACGCTTCATTTCACTTCCCAAAATAGGATTTCTTTCGAATTGGCCAGATCGGAGAACGCGTTGTCTCTTCGACCTCGCAACCATGACAACGGGTTCGGCATCGAGGACATCCCAACGCGGAACCGCAGGAACGATGCCCAGTTGGGGGTCAACGTGTCCTTGTTCCACAGGTCGATGTGCCCGCCTGTAAGGGTGCTGTCCGAGGAATCACCTTCTTGTCGCCAGTATCCGAAAAAGTAGATGATGCCCGTCCGACCTTTTACCTTGCTCTGCCAATCCGCGCCAGTGATGTTCTCGGGTTTGCCGAGTCCCAAGAACGGTTGCAGTTTCAACCACTCTGCAAGTTCATAAGCACGAGTTGCAGTTGGCTTGTTGTTTAGCATCAGACGGCCCAGTTCTCTCTTTCCAGGCATGGGTTTCACGACCTTCTGCGAAAACGACTTCATATCGCTTCCGATATTGTGAAAGGTGACGCTCATGCGGATGGCACACTGGTTCTCGTATTGACCTGTCTTATCGTCGTACGGGTCCTTGCTTGGATAGGCGTTCCAAAGCTCTTGAAACGTGATCGATTTCAGCTGGACCGGCTTGACTGAATCACGCGTATTGTTCGAGCGAACCGTGAGCGGTTTGTTCGGCATTGTTAAGCCTCGTTTTGCTTAGCGATTGCGTCGTCTCCCCAATAGACCGTGTAGTCGTCGGGGTTATGGCCGGTATGGATGCGCGGTAGCATGCCGCTTGCATCGAGTTTTCCCTGGAACACCCGACCATCCGTTGTTTCGACGTAGTACGGGTATCCCTCCGGACCATCAGCGGTCACCTTCAAGGGTGGTTTGTAATTTGTTTGAGAACACTCTTGCGGCTGGAAGAATATCGATGGTAACGGGTCTCTGTATGACTTCGTCATATGACTGATCCGCACTCACACTTGACGCGTTGAGTTGAAGGGCACTCAGGTACTCAAGAAATGCCCCCCGTGCAGACGCGCTCTCCTTTCGATAGCGCACCACATCCTTCATCTCGACCCGAGCAAGGACGGGGGAATCAACCAACGACTCGAATATAGCGAAATTGAGATCCGTAATTGGTATGCGATTTTTTCGCAGGGGGCAGGTCACGACCGCAAGCGGGTGCGTATGCGGCTGGCCGTTCGGCCGGGATCAGCGAGCCGGCGCGGCGGTGCGCGTGACCCGGACCGCAGCGGCCGCAGGGGCGACCGGGGCAGCGGGCGCCGCGGAGGCGGTGCCCTCCGTATAGCGCGCGTCGGTCAGCGTGCCGAGGAACGCGACGATGTCGTCGATCTCCGCGTCGGTCAGCGCGGGCGGCGTGCCGGGCCGGCGGTTCATCGGCGTCGAGTTGACGTTGATGTTGCCGCGATAGGCGGCCGGCACATCGTCGAACGCTCCGGCCCCGTGATACCAGAAGCCCGGGTCGGTCGAGCGCGTGTTGTAGAACGCGACCGCGTCGCGCAGCGTCGTGAACACGCCGTTGTGCATGAACGTCTGCTTGAGCGCGACGTTGCGCAGCCCCGGTGTGCGCAGGTAGCCGCACCATTGCGTCGGCTCGGGCCAGCGCAGCCGCCGGGCGGTGTCGCACAGCCCGTTGTCGAAATGACGCGGATCGCGGTTCGCCGGCAGCGCGCGGTTGCGCGGCACCGCGATCGCGTCGTAGCCGAAATCGGTGAAGAGCGAACGTTCCGGTCGGCTCGACGTCTCCGACAGCGTGTGGCAGCTCATGCAGTTGCCCTTGTCCGGATTCCGGAACAGCGCGAGGCCGCGCATCTCGGCCGGCGCGAGCGGCTTGCGCGTGCGCAGGAACGCGTCGAAACGCGACGTGAACGGCGCCATTTCGTCGCTCTGCAGATAGGCCTCGACGGCCAGGCCCAGCGCCCGCACCAGTTGCCCGGGATCGCGCCGCACCGACGCGCCGAAGCGCGCGGCGAGATCGGGCGCGAGTTCGGTCGCGTCGACCTTGCGCAGCAGCGCGGCCGGCGACCGGTTGTTCATCTCGTTCGGATCGAACAGCGGCCCGCGGATCTGCTCGGCGAGCGTATCCGCGCGACCGTCGCTGAACAGGCCGCCGAACGGCGACGGTGCGGGCGCGTCGTCGTCCTGGTAGAAGTGGCGGCGCGGCACGTAACGCACATAGAGCAGCGACGGCGCGTTGCGCCGGCTGAAACGCCCGGGACGGCTGCCTTCCGGCACGCCGGGCCCCGCGAGCGAGGCGGCCGACAGCGTCGGCGCAAACGCGCGGCCCGGGTCGTGGCAGCCCGCGCACGACATGCCGCGCGGCTCGGACAGCCGTGAATCGAAGAAGATCCGGCGGCCGAGCGCGACGAGTGTCGGGTCGGGGGCGAAGCGCGCGGTCGCCGCATCGATCTTGCCCGTCACCTGCGGCGTGCCGTTGCCGATCGTGTCGACGACTCGCGACGGCGGCGCACCGGGAAGCAGGACGGTTTCGGCCGGCGCGGCGTGCGCCGCGAGCGTCAGGCACGCGAGCACGGCAGCGGCCAGCGTGCGCAGCGTTTGCCGGCCGCGCGCATGGCGGCCGTCACATCGAACTCCTTCACTCACGGCGCGATGAACCCTGTCTTGTCGCAGGCGAGCGTCGTGCCCGACTGGTTGCACGACGCGAGCAGCTTGCCGGCCGCCGAATACGCGTGGAAGACCCAGCCGGTCGCCGGGGCGGCCCGGCGTTCCATGATCAGGAAGCCGAAGCTGTTGTTGTGCGACAACCGCTCGATCACGGCGCCCGGTGCCGGTGTCAGGCCGGCCGGGAACGGGTCGGGCAGCGCGACGTCGAGATTGTCGCCGCCGTTGCCGGACACGATCGTCGCCGGGTGCCCGGACGAGAAGTTGATCGCCTGGAAATCGTGCACGTGCCCGTGCAGCGCCACGTGCACGCCGGGCGGGTAGTACGCCTGGGCGTTGAGGCTCGCCATCACCGACTGCAGTGCGAGGTTGCCCGGCGCGGGCGTGCTGCCGGCGATCGGCGCGAACGCGAGGATCGGATGGTGGTTCGTGAAGATCGTCGTCGTCATGCCGGCCTTCGACGCGAGTGCGGCGACCGTCTGGAACTGCTTCTGGTAGATGCCGAACTGCGCGTCGGTCGTCTTGAGCGGCGTGCGGCCGACCTTCGCGGTGTCGAACACGATCACCTGCGAGCCGCCGCCGAGCGATACCGCATAGGGTTCCGAATAGTTCGCGTTGTTGTCGTTGGCCGCATCGTCGCACGAGCGCGCGGCCGAATACGGGCGCGGATCGAGGAAGCGGAACCAGCCCTGGCCCGCGCGCGCGCATTCCTCGTGGTTGCCGCGCACGACGACCCACGGGGCCTTCGCGAGCAACGGCGCGGCCGGGCGGAACAGGTCGGCCTGCCACGTATCCCAGCCGTAGCCCCACGGGCTGTCCTTGCAGCCGGCGATGTCCGGCGGGCATGCGTTTTCGCGGTAGTGGTAGTCGCCGATGTGCATCACCAGGTCGGGCGACAGCTTCGCGACGCTGGCCGCGATCGTGTCGAGCGGCCAGACCGTCGCGTCGTTGCACGCCTGCCATGCGTTGTCGGCTTTCTTCATGCGGCAGCCGGTGTCGGCGATGATCGCGATACGTTGCGGCTGCGCCTTCGGCAGCGGCAGCGTGCGGCCCGCGACGCTCGCCGCCTGCGCACCGGCCGGCAGCGTCGCCTCGCAGACGGACACCGGAAAGCTCGACGGCTTCGAATCGGACGGATCGCTGGCGGTCGGCCGCTGGGCGATGGTCGCGGCGCCCGCGCGCAGGGACATGCGCGACAGCTTGCCGTCGACGCTCAGTTGCGGGCACAACGGATCGCCGGTGGAAGCGGGGGTGTAGTTCGTGATGACGCGCGCGATCGCCTGGTTCGTATCGCCGATCTCGACCCATGCGGCCTGGACGTTGACCGACGCACTCGCCGGATCGTCCGGCGAATCGATGTGGTTCGAGCACGCGGACAGCGCGGCGAAAGCAACAAGGGGAGCGCAGCGGACGAGCAGCGCGCGCGGGAGGAGTCGTCGCATGGGAGGCACCGTGGGAAAGTCGTCAACGATACGCAGCGCGAATGTAAGAAATGTGAAAACTACGGCGCGTAACGGGAACTCGCACGCCGGCAGGGCGTCGCCGTTGCGGCGGCAGGTCGCAGCCGGGAGGGGCTTGACTTCAAGCCGGCTTGAAGCAGCAGAGTGCGAGGCACGATCAATGAACCAGAAGGGGAATCGACGATGGAAACCAGACGGCCCAATGACGAACAATCCGCGCTTTGGAACGGCCCGTCGGGCCGCGCCTGGGTCGAGACACAGGCGCTGATCGACCGGATGTTCGAGCCGTTGGAGCGGTTGCTCGTGGAGGCGGTTGCCACGTCGTCCGCGCGCAGCGTGCTCGACGTCGGCTGCGGCACGGGCGCGGTCACGGTTGCGATCGCGCGGCGGCTCGGCGCGCATGCGCAATGCACGGGCATCGATATCTCGGCGCGGATGATCGACGCCGCGCAGGCGCGTGCCGAACGCAGCGGCGTCCACGCCCGCTTCGTGCGTGCCGATGTGCAGACGCACGCGTTCGAGCCCGCGAGCGTCGACCTGATCGTGTCGCGCCTCGGCGTGATGTTCTTCGACGATCCGGTTCGTGCGTTCGCGAATCTGCGCCATGCGGCGCGGCCGGATGCGCGGATGCGGTTCGTCGCATGGCGCAGCGCGGCAGACAATCCGTTCATGACGATCGCCGAGCGGGCCGCGGCGCCGTTGCTGCCGAACCTGCCCGCACGGCGGCCCGGCGCGCCGGGGCAGTTCGGCTTCGGCGACCGGCAGCGGATCGCGTCGGTGCTGGCGGACAGCGGCTGGGCGGACGTGGCGATCGAGCCGGTCGAACTGGCATCCGCGCTACCCGCGTCCGCGCTGGACGACTACATCACCCGGCTGGGCCCGGTCGGGCTAGCGTTGCTGGAAGTGGACGACGCAACGCGGCGGCGCGTGGTCGACACGATGCGTGCCGCGTTCGAGCCTTATGTGCACGGCGACGAAGTGCGTTTCGACGCGGCGTGCTGGCAGGTGACGGCGCGCGCAAGGTGAAATATCCATCGTCATGTCGGCGGACATGCTCATTTCCGCTTGCCGCGCAAAATTCGCGACGTATGCGGTGAGGATCTAGCTGCAGATTGGCTTCCTGACAACCTGCGGGGTGAATGATTGAACGGCCGCTCGGGAACGACGGAGGTAGGCGCGAGTGGGGCTTCGGAGATGATGCGCCATGACGGTAGTTTTGCGCTGATGATGCGAAGCAACTCTGTCTCGCTTTCGAGGATCGGTGTTTGTGCATTTCGAATACGCGCTTCAGCAAGATCGAGCCTTGTTCTCATTAAGCGAATTTCTTGAAGCAGACGAGTTCGATGAGGTTCTCGAGTCTGATTAAGGCGAGTTGTCACTCTATCGAACAGGCAAATTCCCATGCCTATCGCTACGGCACCCTCAAGTACAAGTCCGAGTGTGGCAATGTGGTCCCATCCTGTTGTCGACGGAGACGATGCGATCCAGAAAATCATGATGGCAGCGAAAAACAACCCACCCATTGCCACGAGATCCCTGAGGGTATCTGACCTGAGAGCCGATTGGTTTTCTTGATAGTGCTTGAATCTCTTCATCTCGACAGAGATCGCCGCCGCTTTTCGTCGTGATCGGTTTGCTCCCCAACGGGTGAGAACACGGATGGCTTTCGGTGCATGGCGGACGGCACCGAAAGCGGCTGGGACTATTGCGACGAGTGTTTTGAGAAGAGGGAGATCGATCATGAACAAATTGTTCTTCTGGCTGTTGTGATGTTCATTAGTGTAGGCGAGTGATTTGCTGATTTAGCGTGCCCCGGGACGCTATAAATGATCCATGACACACGTTTAACGCGTTTTCCTCGAGCGCAGCATCAGCCACGCGCAACCGCCGGCGACCAATGCGAGACCGAGCAGGACGGCCTCGACACCGAGCGCGAACCCGGGCGGCATGTCCCCGGTGTCCGGCATTGGCGCCAGGTTGATGCCCATCGCGACGGCGCCGCCGGCGAGCAGCGCCGCGCAGACGATCCAGTAGACCTTGCCGCGCGGCGCCGCGGCGCGGATCCGCCACAGCGCGATGCCGGCTCCGCCGAGATAGAGCACGGCGAGCGTGCCGAGCGCGATGACGTCGGAGGCGCGGCTTTGCAGGAGCCCGGTCATCGTGCGGCTCCGTCGGGCATGGCAGGTCGCCGCGGCGCAGTAAAGACGGCGGGCAGGTTCATTCGGCCTCCGTCGCATGCCCCGGCGCGCGGCTCAGCAGATGCGTGCGCTTGTCGGCCGCGAGCGACACGTAGCGTTCGTACTGGCGCAACACGTCGGCAATCACTTCGTCGCCGCGCAGGTATTCGACGTCGTAGCCGAGCCGCCCATCCTCGAAGAACGTGACGATCCCGTACACGTGGGCCCGTGCCGCTTCCGGCCCGGCCGTCTCGCGCACGAGGAACGCGGCCGCGGATTTCACCGTCACGCGCACGCCGTACACGAAATCGCGGTGGTCGGCGGTCGGCACGGTGAGGCGCACGGCGTCGTCGCTGTCGCGCTGCACGTGCGCATCGACGCCGCCCGCGCGCAACTCGTCGGCGACTTTGCGCAACGCCGGCTCGACCGTTTCGGCGACGAACTGGCGTGCTTCGGCTTCGGTCGTCTGCCGCAGGATGTGCGTCAGGCGGTGGCGCCAGTGCTGGCCGGTCCAGAAGCTCGTCGCGGGCGCGACGTCCTGCGAATAGTGCACGCGGTCGGCCGCGAGTCCGCGCCACAGCCCGTAGCAGAGCGCGATCATGATGATCGCGACCGGCAGCGCGGCGATCAGCGTCATCGCCTGCAATGCGCCGAGCCCGCCTGCGACGAGCAGCACCGCGGCCGTCACGCCGAGCAGCAACGCCCAGAACAGCCGTTGCCAGACGGGCGAGTGCGCGTGGCCGCGCGTCGCGATCTGGTCGATCACGAACGCGCCCGAATCGGCGGACGTGACGAAGAACACCGCGATCAGCACGATCGCGGCGATCGACAGCAGTTGCGACAGCGGCAGGAAATCGAAGAAGCGGAACAGCAGCGCGTCGACATTGGTGGCCGTCTGCGCGAGCGCGCCGGCCGCGCCATGCGTATCGAGCCAGATCGCGCTGTTGCCGAACACGGTCATCCACACGAGGTTGAACGCGGTCGGCACGAGCAGCACGCCGATCACGAACTGGCGGATCGTGCGGCCGCGCGAGATGCGTGCGATGAACATGCCGACGAACGGCGACCACGACACCCACCATGCCCAGTAGAGGATCGTCCAGCCGCCGAACCAGCCTTCCTCGCGCGGCGACGCATACGCGTACGTGCGGAACGACAGGTCGACGAGGCTCGACAGATACTGGCCGATGTTGTCGCCGAGCGCGCGCAACAGGAACGCCGTCGGGCCCGTGACGGCGACGAACGCGAGCAGCAGGAACGCGAGCAGCAGGTTCAGTTCGGACAGCCGACGCACACCCTTGTCGAGGCCGCTTGCGGCCGACAGCCCCGCGAGGATCACGACGAGCGCGACGAGCCCGATGCGAAACGCATTGCTGCCCGTATCCCAGCCGGCGACCGTATGCAAGCCCGCGCTGATCTGCATGACTCCGTAGCCGAGCGTCGTCGCGATGCCGGCGACCGTGCCGACCAGCGCGAACGCGTCGACCGTGTGGCCGATCCAGCCGTTGATACGCTCGCGCAGCACCGGATACAGCCCCGAGCGGAGCGTCAGCGGCAGGTTGTAGCGGAAGCCGAAGTACGCGAGCACGAGCCCCATCAGCCCGTAGATCGCCCACGCGTGGAAGCCCCAGTGGAAGAAGGTCATCAGCATCGCCTCGCGGGCAGCGGCGGGCGTGCCGGGGTCGACGGTCGGCGGCTTCAGGAAGTGCTGCATCGGCTCGCCGACGCCGAAGTACATGAGGCCGATGCCCATGCCGGCCGCGAACAGCATCGCCGTCCACGACACGAAGCTGAATTCGGGTTCGGCATCGTCGGGGCCGAGCCGGATGTTGCCGAAATCGCTCGCGGCGATCAGCACGAGAAACACGAGGAAGCCGGTGACGGCGAGCACGTAGAACCAGTCGAAGCGCGCGACGACCCATTGCTGGCCGGCGGAGAACAGCGCGCCGGCTTCGCTCGGGAGCAGCGCACACACGACGAGCAGTGCGCCGATGACTGCGAGCGCGGGCAGGACGACCTGCGGCTTGAATGTCGTGCGGGGCGAGGGGCGGGAATCTGGCATGGCTGGCATCCAGTTGTGGGCGCAACGAGGCGCGACGCCGCCCGGCGCGCGTGTCGCGCGTCGGACCCTGATACGGCGTGCGTCGAGTGTACCGCGGTGTCAGGACTGCAAGAAGGGGTATGCAGGATGGGTGAACCTGACGAATTGTAAGGTATCGAGGGGATCGAGAAAACCCGTGCAGTTTGCGCGGTGCGCGGACGGGGTGCTGAAAACGCCCCGCGGCGGCCGCGCATCGGATGCCCGGACAGCACGCGGGGCATCCGCGAAATACGTGTCGCCCGGGGCAGGGGCAGCGCGCCGAAGGCGCTGCCGCGATGGCTCAGAACGTGACGGCGATGCCGGCCATGCCGACGAACTGGCCGTGCGTCGTCGAAGGCGTGAGCTGCTGCGAATCGCCGACGATCGGCGCCGCGTCGATCACGTGGCCGGCACCTTGCGCACCGAGCGTCCGGCCGCTCGAATGCGTGTACGCCTGCAGCGCATAGAGCGTCGTGCGCTTCGACAGGCTGTACGACTCCTTCAGCGAATACTGCTGGTAGCGGGCCGCGCTGTCGATGCCGTTCGCCTTCGACGCGAGCGTGTACGCGAACGCGCCGGCCACCGAGAATGCCGGCGTGAAACGGTATGCGGCGAGCGCGCCGTAGGTGTTGAACACGGCCGTGTCCGTGAACGCGGAGCCGTTGCCGGGCAGATACTTCACGTTCGAATAGTTGACGCCCATCGTCAGGTTGCCGAGCGTATAGTTGCCGGCCGCCGCGACCTGCTCGACGGCCTTCGCGGTCAGGTAGCCCTGGTTCAGCACGGACACCGCGAAGCTGCCCGACGCGGCGGTCGCCGGATTCAGGAAGCCTGCCGACGAGCCGGAGCTGTTGATGCGCAGGTAGCCGGCCGCGACGCCGATCGGCCCGTTCGCATAACGCAGTGCGGCGCTGAACGTGTTGCCCTTGCCGGTCGCGCCGGCAATGCCGCCGAATGCGTACATCGCGCTCGCGGTCAGTCCGGCGAAGGTCGGCGACGTATAGGTAACCGAATTGTTCACGCGGATCGTCGTGTCGAGGCCGTCGATGTCGCCCGGGTGCGCGCCCGTCGCACCGGTCAGCCAGCTGCTCGATGCATACGGGCCGACGAACAGGAAGTAGGGCGTGTACTGGCGGCCGGCCGTCATCGTGCCGTAGCGATCGTTGCGCAGGCCGACGAAGGCCTGGCGATTGAATATCAGGCCGGCGGCGGATTGCGCGCCGTTGTTCAGGTTGAAACCGGACTGCAGGTCGAAGATCGCATGCGTGCCGCCGCCCAGATCCTCGTCGCCGCGCAGCCCGAACTTCGACGCATACAGGTTGCCGTCGCGCATGTAGAGGTTCGAATGGCCCTGCTGGTTGTTCACGTACGCGAGCGAATCGTCGACGACGCCGTACAGCGTCACGCTGCTCTGCGCATGGGCAGCGGTCGCGCCGAGCGACGCGGTCGACAAAATCAGGATTGCATAGCGGTTGACGGGTGATTTCATTGTCGATCTCCAGATCTGTTCATCTTTTCAAGGTGGGCGGGAGGCTCGGTCGCCTCCTCTGCAGCGGGCGGCGGGCCGCATGAACGGCCCGCCCGATCGGGTTTGCTTCAGTGGTCGAAGGCGACGACGATGCGGCGCCATGTACCGCTCTGCGCATCCTGTTCGACGCGTGCGCCGCGCACGGCGACCGCGCCTTGCACCGACGCGGGCAGCAGGATGTCGACGCGGTCGGCCGGGCGTGCCGGGCGGCCGTCCCAGCGCACCGACACGCCGAGCACGCCCGACGCCTCGCGGCCGGTTTCGACGCGCCACAGCCCGTATTCGCCGTCGCGCCATGCTTCCGTCTCGCCGTCGTCCTCGATGCATTCGCCGTACGCGACGCCGTCCTCGATACGCGGCGCGACGACGAAGCCGCGCGTGTCGGCACGTGCGCCGAAATGCTGTTCCGCGACGTTCAGCGGCAGCACGCGGCCCTCGCGCAGCAGCATCACCGGCGTGTCGAGCGGGGCGGGCAGCGTCACGCTCGCGCCGCCGTCGAACGACCGCGCGCTCGCGCAGCACGTCCAGCGCGCGCCCGACGGCAGGTAGACGGTGCGCTCCGTCAGGCCCGGATCGACGACCGGCGCGACGAGCAGCGCGTCGCCGAGCATCATGTCGTCGCACGCGTCGTAGCAGCGCGCGTCGCCGGGGAAATCGGCGAACGTCGGCCGCAGCACGGGCTCGTAGCGCGTCGTCGACAGCCACAGCAGGTGATAGAGATAGGGCAGCAGCCGGTAGCGCTGCTTGATCAGCGCCGCGATCTGCGCGGTGATTTCCGGGTACATCCACGGTTCGTTGACGGTGCCGTCGTCGTTCCACGAATGGATGCTGAAGCGCGGCATGAAGATGCCGAACTGCACCCAGCGCAGCAGCAGTTCGGGCGAAGGCGCGGGCCCGGAGAAGCCGCCGATGTCGTGGCCGATGTTCGACACGCCCGACAGCGCAAGCCCGAGGCCCATCTTCAGGTTGTAGCGCAGCGTTTCCCACGACGTGTAGTTGTCGCCGGACCAGGTCTGTACATAACGCTGCATGCCGGCACCGCCGGAGCGCGACACGAGGAACGGCCGCTGCGCCGGTGCATGCGCGCGCTGCGCTTCGCACGACGCGCGCATCATCAGCATCGTCTGCAGCACCTTCGCCTCGCGCGCGGGAAACGGCTGGCCGAAGCCGTGCGCGATCGCGTCGGGCGACCAGATCTCGTATTCGTTGTTGTCGTTCCAGGTCGACTCGATCCCGTATTCGAGCAGCGCCGACGTGACCTGCTCGCGCCACCAGCGGTACGCGTCCGGCTGCGTGAAGTCGAGATACGCGCCGACCTCGTCCCAGAACTGCACCCAGGCCGGCTCGCCGGACGCCGAGCGGATCAGCAGCCCGCGCGTTGCCGCGTCT
Organism: Burkholderia sp. COPS; assembly: GCF_019425585.1. Taxonomy (NCBI): domain Bacteria; kingdom Pseudomonadati; phylum Pseudomonadota; class Betaproteobacteria; order Burkholderiales; family Burkholderiaceae; genus Burkholderia; species Burkholderia sp. COPS. The sequence goes on from NZ_WIXR01000017.1 coordinate 21,981, forward strand.
TCGAAGGCGGGATGGTCGCGCAGCAGGCACGGCTTGATGTTCGCGCACAGGCGGATGCCGTGGTCGCGGTAATGCTGCACGAAGCCCTTCGCGTCGGGAAACTTGTCGCGGTTCCAGTTGAACACGTAGCGCTTCGCGCCGATCGACGTATAGCCCGACGACAGGTGGAACGAGTCGCACAGGATGTCGTGCGTGTCGCACTGTTCGACGAACTGGTTCATCTGCTGCTGCGCGTCCGGCGCATCGGTGTAGCTCATCGTCGAGCCCGAGTAGCCGAGCCCCCATTTCGGGGTGCGCGCGGGGCGCCCCGTGAGCCACGTGAAGCGCCGCGCGGCCGCGAGCGGCGTGTCGGGCGACGCGATGAAGTAGTAGTCGAGATCGCCATGCTCGGCGACGAAGTAGCGGTACGGGCCGTGATAGTTGTCGAGCTCGCGGCCCATGTCGAACGTGCAATCCGACAGCGTGTCGTAGAACAGCCCGAACCCCTGGCACGCATCGGGCGACCACGTGATGTAGAACGGGATGTGCTTGTACAGCGGGTCGGTGTGCTTCGCGCTGTAGCCCATCGCGTCGATGTTGCGCATCTCGAAGCGAGCGCCGGTGCGGTCGAGCTCGCCCGCGCGTTCGCCGAGGCCGAATACCTTGTCGCCGCGCTCGCGGGCGACATAGTGATAGGCGCGGTCGTCCCACCAGCCGAAGTTGTACGCCTGCGTCGCGCGGTCGGCGAGTGCGACGCGCCACGCGCCGTCCGCGCCGCGCATCGACCACGTGCAGTGGCCGCCTTGCCGGCGCACGGCGAGCCGGATCTGCTCGGTTTCGATGTGCAGGCCGTCGTCGTCTTCGGTGAGCGAAAAGGCGGGCAGTGCGAAGCCATCGAGGTCGAGGCGGTCGCGCCCTTCGAGCGGCACGTCGTCGAGGCCCGGCGCGATCGTCCACGTGCGCGGGTTGCGCGCCGTCGCGTCGGGCAGCACGCGTACCCGCACGATGTCGTCCTCGAGCACGAAGATCTCGAGGGTCGCGCCCGTATCGGACGCGAGCAGCACACGGTTCGCGTGCTGGCCGGCGACGCGGAACACGGGCGGATGAAGAAGCGAAGTCATGAGTGCGATTCCTGTTAAGGGCGAAGGTCAGGCGTGCCGTGCGAGCAGGCGTTCCTGCTTCGACTGCCCGCGGATCAGCACCGCGAGCAGCGTGACACCGATGATGTCGAACAGGCCGAGGCACGCGAACAGCGGCGCATAGCCGATCTTGTCGGCGAGCGCGCCGACCAGCAGCGAGAAACCGAGCCCGCCGATCCACGCGGCCATCCCGGCGAAGCCGCTCGCGGTGCCGACTTCCTCGGAATCGAACACGTCGGCCGACAGCGTGTTGACGAGCGCGGAGATCATCTGGTGCGCGAAGCCGCCGACGCAGAACAGCGCGATGGCCGTGTACGGCGACGACACGAGCCCGATCATCGCGGGCCCGAGCATCAGCACCGCGCCGAGCGCGACGCCGGCGACGCGCGACCACACGAGCGGCAGCCTGAACCGCTTCGCGAGATACGGCGACAGGTAACCGCCCGCGATGCCGCCGGCGTCGGCCGCGAGAAACGGCATCCACGCGAAGATCGCGATCTGCGTGAGCGGCATGTGGCGCTCGGTCGCGAGGTACAGCGGAATCCAGAAGCTGAAGGTCTGCCATGCGGGTTCCGCGAAGAAGCGCGGCAGCGCGATCGCCCAGAAGCGCCGCGCGGTGACGACGTCGCGGATGCGGCGCTTCGACACGGGCGGCATCGTCGCCTGGCCGTCGCGGATCAGCGCGCGCTCCTGCGGCGTGATGCGCGGATGGTCGGCGGGCGACCGGTATTGCGTGTACCAGAGCGCCGCCCACAGGAAACCGAGCGCGCCGGTGGCCATGAACGCGGCCTGCCAGCCGAACCGCATCGACAGGAACACGACGAGCGGCGGCGCGATCGCGGCGCCGAGCGACGTGCCCGCGTTGAAATAGCCGACCGCGACGGATTTTTCGCGATCGGGAAACCATTCCGCAACCGCCTTCATCCCCGACGGAATCGCGGCGGCTTCGAACAGGCCCAGGAGGCCGCGCAGGATGCCGAGCGACAGCCAGCCCGATGCGAAGCCGTGCGCGACGCCGACCACCGACCACAGCATCGCGAACAGCGCGAACCCGAGCCGCAGGCCGATCAGGTCGACGATGAATCCGCATACCGGCTGCATGATCGTGTAGCCGATCTGGAACGCGCCGACGATGTACGAGTACTGCTGCGTGGAGATCGCGAACACCTGCTTGAGTTCGGGCGCGAGCACCGCGAGGGAATTCCGTGCGAGGTAATTGAGGATCGTGCCGAGACATACGAGCACGATGATCCACCAGCGCAACGCCTTGACTGTCTTCACTGCTGTCTCCTGTCGGGCAGGGCCGGCGCGCGGCGCCGGGCCGATCCATGACGACCATCCGTTGGGGATGGCCTGTTTCGCTTTATTTGTACGATGTCCGATCTTGAGGGGCGCCAGCTTTCCCGGTTTGACGCGGAATGATGGCGTTCAAGCGAACACTTCGCCGTCATCGAAGTCCGAAGTTATCTGACGACTGATCATTTTCGAACATCCTATGTTCGAATTCGAATCCGGTCAACGCGAAATTGCATTCGAACGAACTTGCTCGGGGTTTTCCCGATGGGCGGGCGCAGGCGACGCACGCGCAGACCTGCGGCGATCTCATGCCAAAGGCCCGTGCGGCGGGGCTGCGCGGGCGTCGGGCGATCGCGGGGCGCGGGAACGGGACGCGACAACGCTGATGAAAATTTATTTCTTTTCGCGACATGGATTGTGTAAATTCATTTCCATCATTCTTTCAACGACCCTTCGCATGACGTCTCTCGCTCCGCACGATGCCAGTCACGACGAACCCGCGATCGCCGAACGGATCGCGTCGGCGATGCCGTTGATGACGCCGATCCACCGGCGCATGGGCGAGTTCGTGCTCGCGAATCCGTTCCGCGCGGCGACGATGCGCATCGACGAACTCGCGCAGGCCGTGAATGCGTCGATCGCGACCGCGAACCGTTTCGCGAAGGCGCTCGGTTTCGACGGCTATCCGGCGATGCGCGCGGCGCTCGTGCGCGGCTTCGAGGCGACGCTCGGGCCGGTCGAACGGCTGCGTTCCGCGCAGGAGCAGGAGTCCGGGGTACGCGGTGCCGCATGGATCGACGCGGTATTCGACCAGGCCGTCGCGAACATCGAGAACACGCGCGCGCAACTGGACGCGGCCGATGTCGAGGCCGCGGTCGAGGCGATCGTCGGCGCGCGGCGCGTGCTGATCCTCGGCGCGGGGTCGAGCGCGTTCCTCACCGGGCTGATGGAGCACGGGCTGTCCGTCTGCCACGACAACGTGCAGTCGCTCGCGCTGCTCGGCGGCCCGTCGCACGCGGCCCGGCGGCTCTATACGGCCGACTCGCGCGATCTCGTGATCGCGCTCGCGTTTCCGCGCTACGTGAAGGACACGATCGAACTGGCCCGCCGCGCGGCGGCGCGCGGCGCACGCGTGCTCGGTATCTCCGACGGTCCGCAATCGCCGCTGGCGCCGATCGCGTCGCTGAACCTGTACGTCAAGGCCGAACGGCGCTTCGCGGCCACGTCGGAAGCAGCCGTGCTCACGATGATCGAGGCGCTGATCGACGCGGTCGCGCTGCGCACGCACCGGTCCGCGAAATCCGCCGCCGAGATGACCGAATTCCTGCTGCCGTGGCTCATGCAGCCGCAAGCGACGCAGCCGGCCGCCAACCCTTCTTCCCACCGTCCGAAAAAAACATGACTTCATCCGCGATCGTTGCGATTCACGGCGGCGCAGGCACGATCCTGCGCGATGCGATGGATTCCGACACCGAACGTCAGTACCGTGCCGAGCTGACCGCGATCCTGACGGCCGCCCAGCAGGTGCTGGCCGACGGCGGCAGCGCGCTCGACGCCGTCACCGTCGCGGTGCGAATGCTCGAGGACTGTCCGTTGTTCAACGCCGGGCGCGGTGCCGTCTATACGGCCGAAGGCAAGCACGAACTCGACGCGGCGGTCATGGATGGCGCGACGCTCGGCGCGGGTGCGATCTGCTGCGCGACGCGCGTGCGCAATCCGGTGCTCGCCGCGCGGCGCGTGATGGAGGCGAGCGAACACGTGCTGTTCGCCGGCGCGGGGGCCGATGCGTTCGCGGCCGCACAGGGGCTCGAACTCGCGGAGCCCGGCTATTTCGACACCGAAGCGCGTCACGCGCAGTGGGTCAAGGCGCGCACGGCAGCCGGCGCGATGCTCGACCATGACGCGGCGACGTTCGCGTTCGGCAAATCACAGTCGCAGCCGCTGCCGGCCGAGCCGCTCGATCCGGACCGCAAGCACGGCACGGTCGGCGCGGTCGCGTGCGACCGGTACGGCCACATCGCGGCGGCGACGTCGACGGGCGGCATCACGAACAAGCAGCCGGGGCGTGTCGGCGATTCGCCGATCATCGGCGCCGGCTGCTATGCGGACGATGCGACCTGCGCGGTGTCGGCGACGGGCACCGGCGAGATGTTCATCCGGCTCGCGACCGCGCATGACGTTGCCGCGCAGATCGCGTATCGCGGCGCGTCGCTCGCCGATGCCGCGCACGACGTCGTGATGAACAAGCTGCCGCGCCTCGCGGGCCGCGGCGGGATCATCGCGGTCGACGCGCAGGGCAACGTTGCGATGCCGTTCAACACCGAAGGGATGTACCGCGGTTACGCGCGCGTCGGTGAAGCGCCGGTGGTCGGCATCTATCGCGACGACGACACCGCCTGATCCCGGCCAGCACGAACAGGAGAGCCACGATGACTTCGAGCCGTAACCCGTCCGGCCTGGTGCTGCCCGAGCAGCGCGTGGTGGCCGTCGACGACCTGTCGGTCACGTTCCGCCGCGAAGGCGCGACGTTCGACGCGGTGCGCAACGTGTCGTTTCACGTCGATCGCGGCGAGACGCTCGCGATCGTCGGCGAATCGGGCTCGGGCAAGTCGGTCACGTCGCTCGCGCTGATGCGGCTCGTCGAACACGGCGGCGGCGCGATCACGAACGGCCGGATCGCGTTCCGCCGGCGCGGCGGCGCGCTCGTCGATCTTGCGCAGGCAAGCGGTGCGACGATGCGCGGCATTCGCGGCGCGGACATCGCGATGATCTTCCAGGAGCCGATGACGTCGCTGAACCCGGTGTTTACGGTCGGCGACCAGATCAGCGAGGCGATCGCGCTGCATCAGTCGAAGAGTGCATCGGAAGCGCGCGCGGAGACGCTGCGGCTGCTCGAACTCGTGCGCATTCCGGAGGCGCGCCGCGTGTTCGCGCGTTATCCGCACCAGTTGTCGGGCGGGATGCGGCAGCGCGTGATGATCGCGATGGCGCTGTCGTGCCGGCCCGCGCTGCTGATCGCCGACGAGCCGACGACCGCGCTCGACGTGACGATCCAGGCGCAGATCCTGCAGCTGGTGCGCGGGTTGCAGGACGAAATGAACATGGGCGTGATCTTCATCACGCACGACATGGGCGTGGTGGCCGAAGTGGCCGACCGCGTGCTCGTGATGTATCGCGGCGAGAAGGTCGAGGAGGGCGAGTCGGATCGCATCTTCGCGGCGCCCGCGCATCGCTACACGCGTGCGTTGCTCGCGGCCGTGCCGAAGCTCGGCTCGATGCAGGGCACCGACGCGCCCGAGAAATTCTCGCTGCTGAAGGTGGAGGGCGCAAACACGGCAGCACCGGCGGCATCGCCGGTGCCCGCATCGGCGCCCGCACGGGCGGCGAACGACGACGCGCAGCCGGGCTTCGATCGATCCGCGTCGCCGATCCTGCGCGTGCGCGATCTCGTGACGCGCTTCCCGGTGAAGAGCGGCGTGTTCGGCCGCGTATCGCAATACGTGCATGCGGTCGAGCGTGTGAGCTTCGAGTTGCGCGCGGGCGAGACGCTCGCGCTGGTCGGCGAATCGGGCTGCGGCAAGTCGACCACCGGCCGCTCGCTGCTGCGCCTCGTCGAATCGCAGAGCGGCTCGATCGAGTTCGACGGCCGCGACATCAGCGCGCTGAAAGGCCCCGACCTGCAGGCGCTGCGCCGGAACATCCAGTTCATCTTCCAGGACCCGTTCGCGTCGCTGAACCCGCGCCTGACCGTCGGTTTCTCGATCATGGAGCCGCTGCTCGTGCACGGTGTCGCGAGCGGCCGCGACGCGCAGGCGCGGGTCGACTGGCTGCTCGACAAGGTCGGCCTGCCGCCCGAGGCCGCGCGTCGTTATCCGCATGAATTCTCGGGCGGCCAGCGCCAGCGGATCGCGATCGCGCGTGCGCTCGCGCTGAACCCGAAGGTCGTGATCGCCGACGAATCGGTGTCGGCGCTCGACGTGTCGGTGCAGGCGCAGATCGTCAACCTGATGCTCGACCTGCAGCGCGAACTCGGCGTCGCGTACCTGTTCATCTCGCACGACATGGCCGTCGTCGAGCGCATCAGCCATCGCGTCGCGGTGATGTATCTCGGCCAGATCGTCGAGATCGGCCCGCGCCGCGCGGTGTTCGAGGCGCCGCAGCATCCGTACACGAAAAAGCTGATGAGCGCGGTGCCGGTGGCCGACCCCGCGCGCCGGCACGCCCCGCGTCAGCTCGCGGCGGACGAAATCCCGAGCCCGATCCGCGCGGCCGGCGACGAGCCGGTCGTCGCGCCGCTCGTCGCGGTCGGCCCCGATCACTACGTCGCGACGCACCGCGTCGGCGGCGCGTACTGAACGCGCGCAGGTTGCCATGGACCGCAGCTGCGCACGAGCGAGGCAACGACGCATTTTCCCCGAGCGGGCGCCGTCCCGCCGCGACTCTCACCACGCGTTATCGAATCACCCACAGGAGCCCAGCAAGATGAACAAGCCGTATTCGTTCCCGATGTTCCGTCCACGCGCACTGCTCGCAGCGGGTGCCGGCGCGCTCGCGCTGTCGGCCGCGGTGCCCGCGTTCGCGCAGCAGACCGCGGTGATGGCGGTGGATTCGACGTTCACGACGATGGACCCGTACGACGCGAACGACACGGTGTCGCAGGCCGTCGTCAAGTCGTTCTACCAGGGGCTGTTCGGCTTCGACAAGGACATGAAGCTCGTCAACGTGCTGGCAACCGGCTACGACGCGAGCCCGGATGCGAAGACCTACACGATCAAGCTGCGCCAGGGCGTGAAGTTCCACGACGGCACCGATTTCAACGCGGCGGCCGTGAAGGCGAACTTCGACCGCGTGACCGATCCCGCGAACCACCTGAAGCGCTACAACATGTTCCGCGTGATCGAGAAGACCGAAGTGGTCGATCCGTACACGGTGAAGATCACGCTGCGCGAGCCGTTCTCCGCGCTGATCAACACGCTCGCGCACCCGTCGGCCGTGATGATCTCGCCGGCCGCACTGAAGAAGTGGGGCCGCGACATCGCGCTGCATCCGGTCGGCACGGGGCCGTTCGAGTTCGTCGAATGGAAGCAGACCGACGACCTGAAGGTGAAGAAGTTCGCCGGCTACTGGAAGAAGGGTTACCCGAAGATCGACGCGATCGACTGGAAGCCGGTGGTCGACAACAACACGCGCGCGGCGCTGATCAAGACGGGCGAGGCCGATTTCGCGTTCCGCATTCCGTTCGAGCAGGCTGCCGACCTGAAGGGCAACCCGAAGGTCGACGTCGTGGAGCGGCCGTCGATCGTGCAGCGCTACGTGTCGCTGAACCTGCAGCAGAAACCGTTCGACAACCCGAAGGTGCGCCAGGCGCTGAACTACGCGGTGAACAAGGAAGCGCTCGCGAAGGTCGCGTTCGCCGGTTTCGCGACGCCGTCCACCGGCGTGGTGCCGCAGGGCGTCGACTACGCGACGAAGCCGGGCCCGTGGCCGTACGACCCGGCGAAGGCGCGCGCGCTGCTGAAGGAGGCCGGTTACCCGAACGGCTTCGAGACGACGCTGTGGTCCGCCTATAACAACTCGACGTCGCAGAAGGCGATCCAGTTCGTGCAGCAGCAGCTCGCGCAGGTCGGCGTGAAGGTGCAGGTGCAGGCGCTGGAAGCCGGCGAGCGCGTCGCGAAGGTCGAGAGCGCGCCGGATCCGGCGAAGGCGCCGGTGCGGATGTACTACATCGGCTGGTCGTCGTCGACCGGCGAGGCGAACTGGGCGATCACGCCGCTGCTCGCCGGCGCGTCGGCGCCGCCGAAGCTCCTGAATACCGCGTACTACAAGAACGACACGGTCGACGGCGATCTCTCGAAGGCACTGGAGACGGTCGACCGCTCGAAGAAGGCCGAGCTCTACGCCGATGCGCAGAAGCAGATCTGGGCCGATGCGCCGTGGATCTTCCTCGTGCAGGAGAAGATCGTGTATGCGCGCAGCAAGCGGCTTCAGGGTGCGTACGTGATGCCGGACGGCTCGTTCAACTTCGACGAAATCTCGCTGAAATGACAGTGGTGATGACGGCGGTTCGTCCGCCACGCGGTGCCGGCGGCGCAAGCCGCCGGCACGCTGATTCGATCGGTGCCCCATGCTGAATTTTCTCGTCAAACGCCTGTTCGGCCTGCTGCCCACGCTCGCGATCGTCGCGGTGCTGGTGTTCCTGTTCGTCCACCTGCTGCCGGGCGACCCGGCGCGGCTCGCGGCCGGGCCCGAAGCCGACGACGCGACGGTCGCGCTGGTGCGCACCGATCTCGGCCTCGACCAGCCGCTGCCCGCGCAGTTCGTGAACTTCTTCGTGAAGATCGCGCACGGCGATTTCGGCCTGTCGACCCGCAGCAAGCGGCCGGTATCGACCGAGATCGGCGAGCGCTTCATGCCGACGCTGATGCTGACGCTCGTCAGCATGGCGTGGGCGACGGCCTTCGGCATGGCGATCGGCATCGCGTCGGCGGTGTGGCGCAACCGCTGGCCGGACCGCCTCGGCATGACGCTCGCGGTGTCGGGCATCTCGTTTCCCGCGTTCGCGCTCGGCATGCTGCTGATGGAAATTTTCTCGGTGAAGCTCGGCTGGCTGCCCGTCGTGCCGGACGGTTCGTGGCGGAGCTACGTGCTGCCGTCGCTGACGCTCGGTGCCGCGGTCGCGGCCGTGATGGCGCGCTTCACGCGTGCGTCGTTCGTCGAGGTGCTGAACGAGGATTTCGTGCGCACCGCGCGCGCGAAAGGCGTGCATGAGCCGATGGTGGTGCTCAAGCACTGCCTGCGCAACGCGATGATCCCGGTCGTCACGATGATGGGGCTGCAGTTCGGCTTCCTGCTCGGCGGCTCGATCGTCGTCGAGGTCGTGTTCAACTGGCCGGGGCTCGGGCGCCTGCTCGTCGATGCCGTGACGATGCGCGACTACCCCGTGATCCAGGCGATCGTGTTGCTGTTTTCGCTCGAATTCATCCTGATCAACCTGACCGTCGACGTGCTGTACGCGGTCATCAACCCGACCATCCGGTTCAAGTGAGGCGCGCATGAACGCGACTGTCCAGACCGCGGCGCCGGCCGCACCCACCGCGATCCGCACGCCGTGGCGCGAATTCTGGCGCAAGTTCCGCAAGCAGACCGTCGCGCTCGTCGCGGGCGGCTTCGTGCTGGCGCTCGTCGTGCTGGCGTTGGTCGGCCCGCACGTCGTGCCGTTCGATCCGGAGAACTATTTCGACTACGACGCACTGAACGCGGGGCCGTCGGCCGTGCACTGGTTCGGCGTCGATTCGCTCGGCCGCGACATCTTCAGTCGGATCATCACGGGCACGCGCATCTCGCTCGCGGCCGGCTTCTTCTCCGTCGCGCTCGGCGCGGTGATCGGCACGTTCTTCGGGCTGCTCGCCGGCTACTACGAAGGCTGGTGGGACCGCATCACGATGCGCGTGGCCGACGTGCTGTTCGCGTTCCCGGGCATCCTGCTCGCGATCGGCGTGGTCGCGATCCTCGGCAACGGGATGGTCAACGTGATCTGCGCGGTCGCGATCTTCAGCATCCCGGCGTTCGCGCGGCTCGTGCGCGGCAACACGCTGATGCTCAAGCACATGACCTATGTCGAGGCCGCGCGCAGCATCGGCGCGTCGGACTGGACGATCATCATGCGGCACATCCTGCCGGGCACCGTGTCGTCGGTCGTCGTCTACTTCACGATGCGGATCGGCACGTCGATCATCACCGCCGCGAGCCTGTCGTTCCTCGGGCTCGGCGCGCAGCCGCCGACGCCGGAGTGGGGCGCGATGCTCAACGAGGCGCGCGCGGACATGGTGACGGCGCCGCACATCGCGATCTTCCCGAGCCTCGCGATCTTCCTGACCGTGCTCGCGTTCAACCTGCTCGGCGACGGGCTGCGCGACGCGCTCGATCCGAAGCTGGAGCGCCGCTGATGCGCATCGCACCGATGTGGACGGCAGCGCTGCCGGCCGGGCCGCGCGGCACGATCGCGGACGTGCCGGGCGTGACGGTCGGCCATTGCACGCTCGATGCCGGCAACGTGCAGACGGGCGTGACCGTCGTGAAGCCGCATCCGGGCGACGTGTACCGCAGCAAGGTGCCGGCCGGGGCCGCCGTGATCAACGGCTTCGGCAAGAGCGTCGGGCTCGTGCAGGTCGACGAGCTCGGCACGCTCGAGACGCCGATCGCGCTGACCAATACGTTCGGCGTCGGCGCGCTCGCGCACGCGCAGATCCGCGCGGCGATCGCGGCGAATCCGCAGATCGGCCGCGACTGGCCGACCGTCAACCCGCTCGTGTTCGAGTGCAACGACGGTTATCTGAACGATATCCAGGCGTTCGCGGTCACGGCCGCGCATTACGACGACGCGTGCCGCGCGGCGTCGCGTGACGTCGCGCGCGGCGCGGTGGGGGCCGGGCGCGGGATGTCATGCTTCGACCTGAAGGGCGGGATCGGTTCGGCGTCGCGCGTTGCGGTCGCGGCCGGCCGGCCCTATACGGTCGGCGCGCTCGTGCTCGCGAATTTCGGCCGGCTGCCGATGCTGACGCTCGGCGGCGTGCCGCTCGGGCGCATCGTCGCGCAACGGCGCGCGGCCGAGGCCGCGCACGCGGCACCACCCGAGCAGGGCTCGATCATCCTGTTGCTGGCCACCGATGCGCCGCTCGACGCGCGGCAACTGGCGCGGCTCGCGCGCCGTGCGGGCGCGGGGCTGGCCCGCACGGGTTCGGTCTACGGGCACGGCAGCGGCGACATCGCGCTCGCCTTCTCCACCGCCTACACGATCGCGCACGACGCGTCGACCATCGCGCTGCCGGCCCTCGTCGCCGATGCGGCGCTCGATCCGCTGTTCATGGCGGCCGCCGAAAGCGTCGAGCACGCCATCGCCGATGCGTTGCTGCAGGCCGTGACGGTGGCCGGGCGCGACGGTCACGTGCGGCAATCGCTGCGCGACGCGGTGCCCGATCTCGATCGCCTGTTCAACGAAGGCCACGAAGGACGTCTTATCCAGTCATGAAGATCCTGATTTCGACCGACATCGAAGGCGTCGCCGGCGTGTTCGCCACCGAGCAGACGCGTGCCGGCAATCCGGAATACGAACGCGCGCGGCGCTGGATGACCGCCGAGGCGAATGCGGCGATCGAAGGCGCGTTCATGGGCGGTGCGCAGGCCGTGTGGGTCAACGATTCGCACGGCGGTTTCCGCAACCTGCTGCCCGACGGGCTCGATGCGCGTGCGCGTGTCGTGCTCGGCAAGCCGCGCACGCTCGGGATGATGGCGGGCCTCGAACAGCAGCCCGACCTCGTGTTCATGATCGGCTATCACGCGAAATCGCAGACGCGCGGCATCCTCGCGCACACGATCAACAGCTTCGCGTTCACGCAGGTGTGGCTGAACGGCGTCGAGCTCGGCGAAGCCGGGCTGTACGGCGCGCTGGCCCGCGAATACGGCGCGCACGTCGCGCTGGTCACCGGCGACGACGTGTTCGCGGAAGAAACGCAGCCGCTGTTTCCGGATGCGCATGTCGAGACGGTCAAGACGGCCGGCGGCGCATCGAGCGGCGATACGCTCACGCCCGCCGCGTCGTGTGCGCGGATCGCAGCCGCTGCGCGCGCGGCGGTCGCGCAGGCACTGTCGGCAGGCGTGCGCGCCGGTGCCCGCCGCCCCGCGCCGGCCGCCTGCACGTTGCGCGTGCAGACGGCGGCGCTGGCCGACCTGTTCTGCGTGCTGCCGTCGCTGGAGCGCGTCGATGCGGTGACGCTGCGCTTCGACGGGCCTTCGGTCGAGCACGTGGTGCGCACGTTGAACAGCCTGTCTGCGATGTCGTTCATGCTGCGGTGATGCGTGCTGCGGCGATGTCGCCGGCGTGCGACTGGTCAATGGGCGGCTGCAGGGCCCGCTGTCACGGCAAGCAGGAACGTTTCCATGGCCGCGACCAACGCGAGCGGTGTCTCGTTCATCGGATAGTGGCCCGCATTGCGCAACACGTCGACGGTGGCGAGCGGGTAACGCCGCAGGTAAGTGCGGGCCATCAGCGCCGCGTCGAACGCCGGATCGTGCTCGCCGATCAGCACTTTCACCGGATGGGTGCCGGCGATCTCGTGGCTGAAATCCGTATCGGCCCACGCGCGGAAGTACGCGCCGAACGCCGGCGGCGACGAACGGGCTGCCGAATACGCGGCTTTCCACGCGACCCAGGCGGCGGGCAGCCGGCCGCCGGTGCTGCGATCGATGATGGTCCGGCGATCGGCGACGTGGTCGGCGGCCCGCTCGAATAGCGCGCGTTTCTCCGCGTCGAACGGCAGGCCGCCGCAAGGCACGGGCGTGACCGGCACGAGCGCGCGGACCCGGTCGGGCGCGATGACGGCGATTTTCTCGGCCGCCATCGCACCCATCGAGTGGCCGACGACGCTGAAGGTCGGGAATTCGAGTGCGTCGGCAAGCGCGAGCGCGTCGGCGGCGATCTCGTCGATCGTGTAGTCGCCGGCTGTGTCGCGCATGCGGCCGTAACCTCGGTAGTCCATGAACACATAGCTGAAACGCTCACGCGACAACCACGCTTCGACGGGTTCGAACGCGTGGGCGTCGCCGAACCAGCCGGGCAGTACAAGAACAGGGTGGGGGCCGTCCCCCACGCGATGAAACGTATTCGGCATGTCCGCTCCGATGCAGTGGTAATCCGGCCGATCAGGCCGACGGGTCTTGCGGCCGCGAGGTCGCGCAAGGGGTGGAGCGGATCGTAGATCGCGCGAAGGAGACCCGCCTTCGATATCGGGTCATTGATGATGGAATTCGGGCCGTGAGAAATACGCTGCTAGATCCCTACGAACACATTCCGCGAAGCGTGGTCGTGACCGCGAACGACTACGCGGCGGGTACGACGTTTCCGGAACACGCGCACGTGCGCGGGCAATTCGCGTTCGCGTCGCGCGGCACGATCAGCGTGTCGACGCCGCACGGGCGCTGGCTGGTGCCGCCGCAGCGCGCGTGCTGGGTGCCGGCCGGCGTGCGGCACGAAATGACGATGACCGGGCCGGTCACGATGCTCAACACGTTCGTGTCCGGCGACGCCGCGCTCGAGGCGGGCCTGCCCGAGCAATGCGGCGTCTATGGCGTATCGGCGCTGCTGCGGCAACTGATCGACGATGCGATCGACCTGCCGGCCCTGTACGACGTCGACGGGCGCGCGGGCAAGCTGATGGCGCTGCTGGTCGCGGAAATCGCGACGATGCCGCGCCTGTCGCTGCATGCGCCGCTGCCGGCCGACGCGAGGCTGGCGAAGGTGTGCCGGCACCTGCTCGCGTCGCCGTCGATCGCGGCCGATCTCGACCAGGTGGCCGCCGATGCCGGCGTGAGCCGGCGCACGTTCACGCGGCAGTTTCGCGCGCAGACGGGCGTGAGTTTTGCCGCATGGCGCCAGCAGGTGTGCATGCTCGCGGCGATCGCCCGCCTGAGCGACGGGCAGCCGGTCACGCGCGTCGCGCTCGATCTCGGGTACGCGAGCGCCAGCGCGTTCACGTCGGCGTTTCGCCGCATTCTGGGCGATACGCCGAGCCGTTATCTGGAGATTCGGCGCTGACCGGAAGGCATCCGCGGCACCACGCCGATGTGCCGGTCTCCGAAAAAAATACGCGTCTGCCAACTTCGGTCAGACGCGCTTAAAGGCACCCGGTCAGAAAAAATGCGCGCATGGCCCGGTGGGCCGATGTCGCGCATGGCATGCGTAATTATTGCCGATCCTGATTTAATTCCGTTTGAGTGTTGCGGATAACGCAGCATACGCCGCATAACGCGCAAACGATATCCTGCCGGGGCGACGATTCATGTGCAGTCGCAGCATGCGTTTCAACCGCGCGTTCGATACGGGGGCGGCAGCCGCTGACGCCGGGCATCGATGCCCGTGGCCGGGCGCGCTGCGCCGCATCATCGAATGATGGCGCCTGAACACGAAAAACGCCGCGTGGCGCGATGCCTGTCGGTATCGCGCCGCGCGGCGTTGCGGTAGCGGGCGAAGCCGGCGTGCGCCGGCCCGCGTCACACGTCGAAGAACACCGTTTCGTCGGGCCCCTGCATGCGGATGTCGAAGCGGTAGACGACCGGGCGGCCCGGTTGCGCGTCGCGTTTCGCGACGAGCGTCGCGCGACGCTCGGCGGGCACCGCGTTCAGCACTGGGTCGGCTGCGTTCGCGGCGGCTTCGTCGTCGAAATACACGCGCGTGAACGCATGGGTGAGGATCCCGCGCATCATCACGGTCACGTTGATGTGCGGCGCCTCGCCGGCGGTGAGGCGGCCCGGCTTCACCGTCTCGACGACGAAGCGCTGCTGCGCATCGGTGCCGGTGCCGACCCGCGCGAAGCCCGTGAAGCCGGATTTCGCGATGTCGTCGCGCGACGCGGGGTAGCGGCCCGCGCTGTCCACCTGCGTGAATTCGAGCACCGCGTCGCCAACGACGTTGCCGTCGCCGTCGAACACCTGGCCGACCAGCAGCACGTGCTCGCCTTCGGCGTGTGCCGCGGCGATCGTCGGCGTGAACAGGCTTTTCAGGTCGTAGCCGTATTGCTGCGGGCACAGGCCGTATGCGAAGTACGGGCCGACCGTCTGCGAAGGGGTTTGCTTCAGCGTCGTCATGGTTCAGCGCTCCATCGGGGTAGCGTCGCGGCCGCGCAGCACGATGTCGAATTCGTAGCCGAGCGCATAGCCTTCTTCGGTGATGTCCATCGAGAAGCGCGAGATCAGGCGGTCGCGCGCGGCCTCGGGCGTGCCCTGGAAGATCGGGTCGTACGCGAGCAGCGGGTCGCCGGGGAAGTACATCTGCGTGACGAGACGCGAGCCGAAGTAATCGCCGAACAGCGAGAAATGGATGTGATTCGGGCGCCACGCGTTCGGATGGTTGCCCCACGGATATGCGCCGGGCTTGATCGTCAGGAAGCGGTAGCGGCCTTCGTTGTCGGTCAGGCAGCGGCCCGCGCCGAGGAAGTTCGGGTCGAGCGGTGCATCGTGCTGGTCGACCTTGTGCACGTAGCGGCCGGCGGCGTTCGCCTGCCACACCTCGACGAGCGTGTTGCGCACGGGCTTGCCGCCTTCGTCGAGCACGCGGCCCGTGACGACCATGCGCTCACCGAGCGGCTCGCCGTTCTTCACGGCGTTCTTCGTCAGGTCGTGGTCGAGCGCGCCGAGATCCTCGGCGCCGTAGACGGGCGCGTACTGGTCGCGCAGTTTCTCCTTCAGCGGGATCAGCGGGCGGGTCGGGCCGCGCTTCACGGACGAACGGTACTCGGGGTGGATATAGGCCGGATGCGACGGCCAGTCGCGCGGCGTGAGGATCGTGGGGGAATCCATCGGGCGTCTCCTGATAGGTACTTCGCGAAGTGGATGGCAGGACTTTAGCCAATCCGGAAAGTTATGCAAAATGACCTTTTTTCGCGAATCGCATAACCGTTCGTTATGTTCGGCGCGCCAATGAAAATTCCGCCGGACAGGATGCCTGTCCGGCGGAAAAAGCGATCGGGCTTCGCGTCGTCGGTGACGACCCCGTGCACGGCCCTCCAGCCAGCCCGTCGCTGATTTTTGTGTTTTCGTTCTTGTTGTTATCCGGTCTCCCTGAGCGCGCCCTTCATGACTGACGGCCGGGATCGAACACGATCCCGTCGAATTCGAGTGACAGCGTGCCGCCGCGCAGCAGTGCCGCCGGTGTCGCGTCCCGGTCGGCGCCGAGCACGTCGCTCACGTAGTCCGCGCAGAACGCGCGCCGCGTCCGCAGGTTGAAGCGGTTGCGGAGCAGCGCGTCGATCCGCTGTTCCGCCGTTGCATGCACCCGGCGTTGCGCGTCGGCGGTCGGTGCCGCGACGCGGCGTGCCAGCGCGATGCGCCCGCCGTCGGTACGGGCGACGAAGCGCGACAGCGGCGTGAGCTTCGTCCACGCAAACCCGGATTCGGCGATCACGGGCTCGTCGCCCGACGTATCGACGACGATGCCGAAGCGATTGGCCCACGTGCCCGTCGTGCCCGCCGCGTCGCGCGGCGCGCTCGCCGGCACGCGGATGAACACGAGATCCCCGACGTGCGCGCTGGCGGCCAGCGTGCGGATCGTGGCGAGCGGCATCGTGCGATCCGTGTCGCGTGCATCACGCGGGGCGGTGTGGCGCGATTCGTAGGCGGCGGTTTCGGTTCGGGTGGTCATTTCGGCTCCGTCGTTCAGTGACAGCACGGAGCGGATTATGCAGACAAGTATCCGAAAGTGTTCATTTGCGTGCGCAGGTAGCCTAATATCTGACCTTGAGCATCATTTTTCGATACCAAAATGACCGAAACCGCCCAACTCATCGACATGCTGAAGCGCCAGTTGAAGGCGCAGGGCATGACCTACCGCGACGTCGCGCGGGCGCTCGACGTCTCCGAGACGAGCGTGAAGCGGCTGTTCGCCAGCGGCCGCTTCACGCTGGAGCGTGTCGTGGAGATCGCCCAGTTGCTCGGCTATACGCTTGCCGAGCTCGTGCAGGAGGCCTCCGCGTCGGCGCCGAGGCTGCGTGTGCTGACCGAGCAGCAGGAGGCGCTGCTCGTGTCGGACGACAAACTGCTGCTCGTTGCCGTCTGCGCGATCAACTACTGGACCGTGCAGGACATCGTGTCGACCTATCAGGTGACCCAGGCCGAGTGCGTGAAATACCTGCTGATGCTCGACCGGATGAACGTCGTCGCGCTGCTGCCCGGCGACCGGATTCGCGTACGCGTCGCGCGCGATTTCGACTGGCTGCCCGGCGGGCCGATCCGCCGTTATTTCCATGCGTACGCGCTCGGCGATTTCCTCGACAGCCGCTTCGACGGCGAGGGCGAGACGATGACGTTCTCGCAGGGGATGCTGACGGAGGCCGCCGCCGCGGAGCTCGAACTGGAGTTGCGCCGGCTGCGCAGCAAGGCGGCCGCGCTGCATGCGGAATCGTCGTCCGCCCCGCTCGCGCAGAAGCACGGGACGAGCTTGCTGATCGCGAAGCGGATGTGGGAGCCGGCCGGTTTCCAGGCTCTGCGGCGTCGCGCGTGATGCGTCGTCGAACGCTTGGGGCGATCCGGAAAGTTATGCAAAATGGCGTTTCATCGTCAATCGCATAACCACTCGTTATGAATAACCGTATCGCCGACGGCCGCGTCAAGTTCCGGCACCTGCAGTGCTTTCTCGCGGTCGCGCAGTTGGGCGGCGTGCAGAAGGCGGCGGAAAGCCTGTCGATCACGCAGCCGGCCGTCTCGAAGACGATCGCCGAACTGGAGGCGATCCTCGGCGTGAAGCTGTTCGAGCGCGGCCGGCAGGGCGCGCAGCCGACCCGCGAGGCGCAGCTGTTCATGCCACATGCGAACGCGTGCGTGCTGGCGCTGCGGCAGGGGGTCGGGCTGCTTGCGCGCGAGGGCGGAGCCGCCGCGGCGACGCTGGAAATCGGCATGCTGCCGACCGTCGCGGCGTCGCTCGCGCCTGCGTTGATGAAGGCGCTCGCCGAGCGCTGGCCGCGCGTCGTCGTGCGGATCGCGACGGCCGCGAACGCCGACCTGCTCGAGCGCCTGAAGTCGGGCGCGATCGAGTGCGCGATCGGGCGGCTGTCGGAGCCGGAGCGGATGATCGGGCTCGCGTTCGAGCAGCTGTACAACGAGCCGCTCGTCGCCGTCGTGCGTGCCGGGCATCCGCTGCTGTCAAGCGCGGCGCCGGCGGCCGAGCTCGCACGCCATCCGGTCGTGCTGCCGCCGTTCGGCACGCTGATCCGCCAGTCGGCCGAGCAGTTGCTCGGCGCCTGCGGCGCGCCGCCGCTGGATTCGTTCATCGAGGTGCTGTCGGTATCGGTCGCGCGCGCGCTGACGCTCGAAAACGATGCGGTCTGGTTCGTGCCGCTCTATGCGGCCGAATACGACCTGTCGGCCGGGGCGCTGGCACGCCTGCCGCTGCCGTCCGCGGGCACCGACGAGCCGGTCGGCCTCATCCTACGCACCGATGCGCAGCCGTCGCCGGTCGCGCGGACGCTGATCGATGCCGTGCGCGACATCGCGCGGTCGCGGTTCGGCGATGCGCGAGCGCACCAGTCGCCACGCGCGACGCGCAAGCGGGCTCGGCGCGACGAATAACCCGGGGCGGATCGCGCGGCAAGCGCGGATCGACCGTCCCCGGCTATCGAATTGGCCGTCCGGCCAGTAGCCGTCCTGGTCGTGCTTGGCATATCGTACCGATTTTGGTACGATTGGTGTCAAGACGATGACGAGACAGCAGATCCAGGTCACGCTCGGCGTGCGGTTCTTTCAGACGGCTCGTGGCAACGAGCCGGTGCGCGAATGGTTGAAGGCGCTCGGGCAAGCGGAGCGCAGGGTGATCGGCGAAGAGATCAAGACCGTTCAACTCGGCTGGCCGCTCGGCATGCCGCTGGTCCGGAAGATGGCACCGGATCTGTGGGAGATCCGCGTGGCGCTGCCGGGGCGGAGCGCCCGTGTGCTGTTTACGGTCGTCGGCGACACGATGGTCCTGCTGCACGGTTTCTTCAAGCAGTCGCGGGCCACGCCGTCGGACGATCTCGATGTCACCGTCGCGCGTCTCAAAGCGTTGACGCATGCCATCTGAATTTCCCGGTTGCGCCGGAACGCACCGTCTTCGACGGGCAGGCAGCCGGCAACGCCATGCACTGGAGTACCTCATGACGACCACGAACCATCCGCATATCGGCAGCGATTTCGATACCTTCCTCGAGGAGGACGGCAATCTCGAAGCGGCCACCGCCACCGCGATCAAGCGCGTGATCGCGTGGCAGATCGGGCAGGAAATGAAGGCGCAGCACATCACGAAAACCGCGATGGCCGCGCGGATGAAAACCAGCCGCGCCGCGCTCAACCGTCTGCTCGACGAAACCGACACGAGCCTCACGCTGGCGACGCTCGCGAGCGCGGCCGCCGCGCTCGGCAAGCGCCTCAGCTTCGCGCTGGTGCCGGCCTGACGAGCATGAAACGGCGGCATATGGCCGGGTTCGCGACCGATGCGCACGGCGCAGTGGCCGGCGCTCCGGCCAGCGGGTCGGCCATGATTCGCCGGCGTGTCGCCGCAAGCCGGCGAATGTCGGCACGCGCGCAACTGCCGGGTTACCGGCGCGGCCCGGTCACCCGCAGATAAAGCAGCGCACCGCCCGCGAGCAGCAGCGGGCACAGGATGGCCCAGCCCGTCGTCAGGAACAGCCCGGCAACCGCGACCAGCGAAACCCACGCACAGTGGTAAGCGATGCCGCCGCGCGGCAGCAACTTCAGCGCGGCGGCCGCACCGAGCCCATACACCATCACGAAACACCCGGACGTCACGAGCACGAGCGGTTTCGGTCCGACGTCCGAGATCGCCGTCGCGGCCAGCGCGACGGCCGCGAGCACGGCGATCACGCCGAGGCTGCGGCGCGGGACGCCGCCGACCTGGCTGCCTTGCGCGAGCCACGCGGGTAATGCACCGTCGCGCCCGAGCGCCGCGCCGAGCTTGGCCGCACCCGCGAAATACGCGTTCATCGTGCCGAGCGTGAGCAGCAGCGCGGCTGCAGCGGCGAGCACCTGTGCGTGACCGCCGATGCCGCCTGCGATCAGTTCGGCGAGCGGCGCGCCCGATGCGCCCGCGGAAGGCCCGAGCACCGTCACGCTCGCGGCGGCGACCGACAGATACAGGAACCCGACCACCACGACGGCGATCCCTGCGGAGCGCGGCATGTCGTGTGCGGGCCGTTGGAACTCGGCCGCGAGGTGCGTGATTGCTTCCCAGCCCGCGAAACTCCACACGAGCAACGCGGCGGCCTGGCCGACCGCGAGCCAGCCGTGCGGGGCGAACGGATGCAGGTTCGCCGTGCGGGCATGCGGCGCGGAGGCGAGCACCGCCGCGAGCAGCAGCGTGACGAGCAACGCCGACAACACGAGCTGCATGCGGCCTGAAACGGTGACACCGAATGCATTCGCGGCCGATACGGTCGCGATCAGCGCGGCAGCCGTGACGACGACCGTCGTGTGCCCGCCGCCCGTGACGGCCGCGACGTACGCGCCGCCAAACATCGCGGCAGCCGGCGCGCCGGCCGGCACCGCGAAGTAGAAGCACCATCCGACGACCGCCGCGGCTTTCGGTCCGAATGCGCGCCGGGCGTAGGTCGAGACCCCGCCTGCATCGGGATAGCGCGCGCCGAGTGCGGCGAAGGTGGCCGCGAGCGGCCCGGACAACACGACCAGCGCGGCCCACGCGAGCAGGGATGCCGGGCCCGCGACCTCGGCGGCCAGCGCGGGCAGCGCGATCACGCCGGTGCCGAGCACCGCGCCGATATAGAGCGCGGCGCCCTGGAAAATGGTCAGCGAGCCCGCGTGATGAGCGGCGGGCGAGTCGGCGTGCGAGGGCATGGACAGCAGTCTCCGTAAATCTTGTTGTGCTGGAGCGCGGGCACCCGCGCGGAAAGTCGTTCGATGCTACCCGAAGGCAGGCGGTCGCGCGGCCCCGCGATCAGTAGTCGGTGTGGTGCCGCGTGTCAGCCGATGTCAGTGGCGTCGCGCGAGCCGCAGGCGCGCATCCTCGCGCGCGGCGGGCGACAGTTCGGGGGCGTAGTGGAACGCCCCGGAAACCAGCGAGGCGACGGGCACGCCGTCACGGAACAGCACGCGATTTCCAGCGAGGGCCGGCACCTTGTCGCCGGGCAGCAGCGTGCCGGCAAGATTCAGCGGATCGGCGCCCGTCACGCAAACGTACTGTCCGTCGCCCGGTTGCCGCCGCAGTTCGCGCAGGACCGGGATCGCTTCAGGCAGCGCGAACTGTTCGCCCGCGAGCCCGGCGACGAAGCGTCCGCCGCGAATCTCGCCGCGCGCTTCGAGGCGTTGCAGCACGCGCACGAGCTCGCGCCAGTTCGGCAGCCAGTCGGCTTCGCGTTCGAGCAACCGCCAGAACACGACGCCATAGCGGCGCAGCAGCGTCCAGACGATGTGTTCGAGTGCGTCGGGATCGGTCGCGGGCGCACCGCGCTTCGGTGCCGGCGTTGGCGTGTCAGCCGGTGCCGAAGCGCGTTGCATGAGCGCCCAGCGGCCGGCGTCGTCCATTCCGCCGATCAGCGCACCGCCGCGCCGCGTGCGCGGCGCATAGGTCGCGCTGCGCTTGACGGCAGGCTTCAGCAGTGCGCGGAGGCCCGCGTAGCTGTCCGCATTCACGAGGCCGGCCGAAACGAGTTCGCCGAGCGCCTGCTCGAGTTCGACGGGCAGCATGTGCAGGTCGTCGAGCAGCGCATCGAAGAACATCGCGCCATGCGCGGCGAGGGTGTCGCGCACCTGCGTGGCCCGTGCGGACAGCGCCGGTTGTGCGTCGGGATCGCGCAGCGCCTGCCACGCGGAGAGATGGCGGCGCGGCAGCAGCACGATCGGTGTCGTCTTCACCGGCGTGCCGGCCGCACGTGCCGGCGCGCCGATGCGCGTCCACACGAGCTTGCCCGAGCGGCACAGCTCGTCGAGCCCGCCCGCCGTGTAGTCGCTGAGCCGCGCGGGCAGCAGTGCGTCTTCCCATGCGCTTGCCGCGGCCTCGAAGCCTTCGAGTTGTTCGACCACGGCCGCGAGGGCATCGCGGCCCGTGCCGCGCGTGTCGGGTGTCAGGTGTTGCCAGTGGAACAGGAAGCGCATGAAGTCGGCGCGCTCCACCGGCTCGATTTCGCGGCGCAGCCGTTTCACCGTGTAGCGATGAATGCGCGCAAGCAGATGGCGTTCGCACCATTCGTCGGTCGTCGTGCCCGGTGTGAACCGGCCGCGCATCACATAACCTTCGCGCTCCAGCGCCGCGAGCGCCGTCGCGACCGACGCCGGCGGCAGGCCGAGCGGTGTCGCAATCGCGTCGAGTGCAAGCGGGCCGAAACCGGTGAGCCGCGCGCGGATCACGTCGACGAGTGCGGCATCCGCTTCCCACGGTTGCGCGCAGGCAGCCGGCACCTTGAGCGCCGGCGCGATGCGGGCATCGGGATGCAGCGCACGCAGGCACACGAGCCGTTCGACCGGCACCCACAGCGCGACGCCGCCGGGCGTCACGAGTTTCGTCGCGCGGCGGCGTTCGGCGAGTTCCGCGAGCCGCTCGGGCCAGCCTTCGTGCGCGTGCGCTTCGCTGTCGGCGATGCATGCGAGCGTGAGCAGCGCGTCGTGCATTTCGTCGGCGTCGCGCACGAGCGGCCAGGCTTCGTCGCGCACCGCATCGATCGCGTCGGCGTCGAGCGCGCCGAGATCGTCGGCCGATTCGGGATCGCTCCAGCGGCGCGACTGCACGGCCTGCGTGCGGCGCTCTTCCAGCGGTGCGTCGTCGAGGAACGCATACGGTTTCGCGTTCAGGATCTCGGCCGCGAGCGGCGACGGCGCGGGCAGGTCGCGCGCGATCAGCTCGATCGCACCGCTCTCGATCCGGCGCAGCAGCGCGAGCCAGCCATCGGTGTCCATCGCGTCGTGCAGGCAGTCGTCGAGCGTCTGGTCGACGAGCGGGTGATGCGGTATCTCGCGTTCGCCGACGATGTTCTCGAGGCACGCGACCTGATCGGGAAACACGGTTGCGAGCAGATCCTCGCTCTTCATCCGCTGCAGTTGCGGCGCGGTGCGCTTGCCGCCGGTGAAGCGCGGCAGCGCGAGCGCCGTCGTCGCGTTCCAGCGCCAGCGCACGCCGAACATCGGCGCGTCGAGGAGTGCCTGAACGAGGACGTGTTCGGCGCTGGCCGAACGCAGGTAACGCCACACTTCGTCGAGCGCGAAGCTGTGCGCGAGCGACAGCGACAGGATGATCGCGTCGTCGGTCGCGGCCGCCTGCAGCTCGAAGTTGAAACTGCGGCAGAAGCGCTTGCGCAGTGCGAGCCCCCAGGCGCGGTTGATGCGGCTGCCGAACGGCGAATGGATCACGAGCTGCGTGCCGCCCGATTCGTCGAAGAAGCGCTCCATCACGAGCGTGTCCTGCGTCGGCAGCGCGCCGAGCGCGGCGCGGGTGCGGGCGAGGTAGTCGACGATCTGGCGGGCGGCGTCGGGCGACAGGCGGAGATCGTCGACGAGCCAGCGCAACGCCGGCGCGAGGCGGCTTTCGGTGGTGGGAGCGACAACGGTGTCGTGCCGCACGTCGAGCGAGGCATCGGTATCGGCCTTGATCCCGGCCTTCGATTTCGCCTTCGCGCCCGCTTTGGCGTCGGTCCTCGGCGTGAGCTTCCCGCCAGTCCCAGTCCCTTCACCGACGCGTTCACGGGTCTTGCCATGTGCGAGCCGGTCGCCTTCCGCGAACAGCCCGTCGAGCCGCGCGCGCAGCCGGCCGACCGCCGCCGACAGCTCGTCGCTGCGCCCCGGCGCCTCGCCGAGCCAGAACGGAATGCTCGGCGACTGGCCCTGCGCGTCCTCGACACGCACGCGGCCCGTTTCCACGCGAATGATCCGGTACGACTGGTTGCCGAGCTGGAACACGTCGCCCGCGAGGCTCTCGATCGCGAAATCCTCGTTGACCGTGCCGACCTGGATGCCCTGCGGTTCGAGCAGCACCGCGTAGTCGGCCATGTCGGGGATCGTGCCGCCCGACGTGGTCGCGGTCATCATCGCGTTGCGGCGCCCGCGCACGGTGCCGCCGACCACGTCGCGGTGCAAATACGCGCCGCGCACGCCGCGACGGCTCGTGAACCCCTCGGCGAGCATCTTCATCACTTCGTCGAAGCGCTCGCGCGTTAGCCGAGCGTACGGCGCGGCGCGCGTGAAGCTCGCGTACAGCGCGTCTTCCTGCCATTCCGTGCACGCGACTTCGGCGACGATCTGCTGCGCGAGCACGTCGAGCGGCGCTTCGGGAATCCGCAGCGCATCGAGTTCGCCGCGCTGCACGCAGTCGAGCAGCGCCGCGCATTCGACCAGCTCGTCGCGCGACAGCGGAAAGAGCCGCCCCTTCGGCACGCCGCCGACATGGTGCCCCGAGCGGCCGACGCGTTGCAGGAACGGCGCGATGCCGCGCGGCGAGCCGACCTGGCAGACGAGATCGACGTCCCCGATGTCGATGCCGAGTTCGAGCGACGCGGTCGCGACGAGCAGCTTCAGTTCGCCGCGCTTCAGGCGTTGTTCGGCGTCGAAGCGGTGCTCCTTCGCGAGACTGCCGTGATGCGCGGCGATTGCATCCTTGCCGAGCCGGTCGGCGAGATGGCGAGCCATGCGCTCCGCGGTGCGGCGCGTGTTGACGAACACCAGCGTCGTGCGATGCGCGGCCGCGAGGCCGGCGATGCGGTCGTACACCTGTTCCCACACGTCGGTCGCCATCACCGGTTCGAGCGGCACGTTCGGCAGTTCGAGCGCGAGGTCGCGCTCGCGTGTGTGGCCCGTGTCGACGATCGTGCAATCGCGCGGCGCGTCGGCCGCGCCGCCGACGAGGAACCGCGCGACCGCGTCGATCGGTTTTTGCGTGGCGGAGAGCCCGATACGCGGCAGCGCACGGCCGGCCAGCGCGTCAAGACGTTCGAGCGACAGCGCGAGATGGCTGCCGCGCTTGGACGATGCGAGCGCGTGGATCTCGTCGACGATGACCGAGCGCACGTTCGACAGCATCTGCCGCCCCGACGTGGACGACAGCAGCACGTACAGCGACTCGGGTGTCGTGACGAGGATGTGCGGCGCGCGCTTGCGCAGCGCGGCGCGCTCGGCCTGCGTCGTGTCGCCGGTGCGCACGGCGGTGCGGATCGCCGGCACCGGCAGGCCGAGTTGCGCGAGCGATTCGGCGATGCCGGCGAGCGGCGCGTCGAGGTTCACGTGGATGTCGTTCGACAGCGCCTTCAGCGGCGACACGTACACGACGAGCGTCGCGTCGGGCAGTGTGCCGTCATGCGCGAGCGCATCGCGCACCAGATCGTCGAGCGCGCACAGGAACGCGGTGAGCGTCTTGCCGGAGCCGGTGGGCGCGGCGACGAGCGTCGAACGGCCGGCCTTGATGTGCGGCCACGCGAGCGCCTGCGCGCCGGTGGGCGCGGCGAACGTGCGCCGGAACCACGCGGCGACGGCCGGGTGGAACACGTCGAGCGCACGGGCGGCAGGGCGGGTAGCGGTGACGTCCATCGGAGCGTTGAAATAGGGTGCAAGCAGGGCGCAAAGCGTGCGCAAGGCGCGCACGAATCGAATCGTCAGTGTGCCAGACGTCGCGCGTGCGTGCCGGAGGCGCGTGTCGGCGCTCCGGACTCAAATGGGGGCCTGCACCGTACTTTCAATGGACGGAAAGTTGCGTGTGCGTCGGTGTATCGATAGCACGCCGAATCGCGTCGAATTGCGCCGAATTGCAACTAGACGCGATGCAGCCAGCCGAGCCAGTGTTCGAGCAGCGGCGCACGCGAGCACAACGACTGCGCGAGCCACAGCGTGCCGCCCCATGCGGCGCCCACGACGATCAGGTCGCAACGCCCGCTGTTCCACAGGTTGAGCGAATGACGCCGCCAGATCCACGGTACGCCGAGCGGGTTCGGCCAGTCGGCAAGCAGGTGCATCACGCCGCCGCATGCGAAGCCGAACAGCGGTGCGGCCCACAGCGGATGCGGATGATGGATGAGCCCGTGCCAGCCGAGCGCGAGCAGCGCGATCCAGCCGATGCCCCAGTGCGTGATGGTTCGATGCGTGACCCACAGGCGGCGCTTGCGGCGCCACCATGCGACTTCGAGCCAGTCGGGGGCGGTACCGCCCGCGACGCCCGCCGCGAATGCGGCGAACATGCCCGAATGCCACGGGCCCGTGGCGCCGGTTTGTGCGACGAGGGCGGCGGCGGCGACACCGGCCGCGAAGCCGGACGCATGATGCGCGTTGTGTGATGCCATAGGAAGCGAGACGAAGAAACGTGAGGCGGCGCGTGTACGAACCGATGATGCGGTGCGAAAGCGGGGCGCTATCTTCGCAGATCGGATCGTGCAGCGGGACGGTCGTTTGCAGATTTTTTTTCACGTGTCACGGGGCCTGTCGCGCAGTTCGCAACTTTCGGTTTTGTGCGCTGCGTGAAGACGTGAACCGGTGCGAACTGCGGCTGTGCGCCCGGTGCAAATTCGACCTGTCCGCATCCGTGTCGAGAAGCGGCGACATGACGAGGCGCGCACAGCGAATGCGCTTTCATCGCATGTCACGTGTTCGACCCTTTTTGTCCCCCTATACTACGAAACCGGATATGGCCGTCGGTGCGCCGGCGGCCATGCGCGGGACAGGTGCTTTTCCTGCCTGAAGGAGATCCATATGGGGGACATGCAATGACTACGCTGAATCGCTTCAAATCATCCGCTGTCGTGCTCGCGACGGTGGCCGGCATCGGTTTCCTGCCGAACGCACCCGTCTATGCGAAGGGGCCGCAGCCGGCCGTCCTGACGAGCTCGGCGGTCGCGGTGGCCGACAAGTACAGCGCGGATGCCGCGGAGCGGATCTTCAAGGAAGGCGGCAACGCGATCGACGCGGCCGTCGCGATCGCGTTCACGCTGGCCGTCACGTATCCGGAAGCCGGCAACATCGGCGGCGGCGGCTTCATGACGATCTACAAGGACGGCAAGCCGTACTTCATCGATTACCGCGAGCGCGCGCCGCTCGCCGCGACGAAGGACATGTACCTCGACAAGGACGGCAACGTCGTCAAGGGCATGAGCCTGTACGGCCCGCGCGCGGTCGGCGTGCCGGGCACGGTCGCGGGCATGTGGGAAGCGCAGAAGCGCTTCGGCAAGCTGAAGTGGAAGCAGGTGCTCGCGCCAGCGATCCACTATGCGCGCGACGGCTTCGTCGTCGACGAGCAACTGGCGCAGCGCGGCGTCGATGCATCGAAGGAGTTCGGCGGCAAGACCAACTTCGACAAGTACTTCTCCGGGCTGAAGGCCGGCGTGAACTTCAAGCAGCCCGATCTCGCCGACGTGCTGACGCGCATCGCGAACGGCGGCGCGGAAGGCTTCTACAAGGGCAAGACGGCCGAGCTGATCGCCGCGTCGATGAAGACCGGCGACGGCAACGGGCTGATCACCACCGAAGATCTCGCGCAGTACCGCGCGGTGTGGCGCGAGCCGGTGCAGGCGAAGTGGAACGGCTATGACGTGATCACCGCGCCGCCGCCGAGCTCCGGCGGCATTGGCCTCGTGCAGTTGCTGAAAATGAAGGCCGACCTGAAGCAGGACTTCGAGGGCGTGAAGCTCAACTCGCCGCAGTACATCCACCTCGTCGCGGAAATCGAGAAGCGCGTGTTCGCCGATCGGGCGCAGTATCTCGGCGATCCCGATTTCTACAAGGTGCCGATCGCGCAGCTGACCGACGACGCGTACATCGCGAAGCGGGCGGCCGAGGTCAACCCGAAGGAGCCGTCGGACACCAAGAGCGTGCAGCCGGGCCTCGGCACGACGATGCCGGAGAAGGCCGAAACGACGCATTTCTCGGTGGTCGACAAGTGGGGCAACGCGGTGTCGAACACGTACACGGTCAACGGCTATTTTGGCTCGGGCGTGATTGCCGACGGCACGGGCATCGTGCTGAACGACGAGATGGACGACTTCTCCGCGAAGCCGGGTGTCGCGAACATGTTCGGCGTGGTCGGCAGCGATGCGAACGCGATCGAACCGAAGAAGCGCCCGCTGTCGTCGATGTCGCCGACGATCATGACGAAGGACGGCAAGGTGTCGCTGGTGATCGGCACGCCGGGCGGCTCGCGCATCTTCACGTCGATCTTCCAGGTGATCAACAACATCTACGACTTCAAGATGCCGTTGAAGGAGGCCGTCGGCGCGATGCGCTTCCATCACCAGCTGCTGCCGCCGAACACGATCTTCTGGGAGCCGTACCACCCGATCGAAGGCGAACTCGCGAAGCAGATCGAGGCGCGCGGCTACACGCTGAAGGGGCAGGATTTCAGCGGCGACATCCAGGTGATCAAGATCGACGGCAAGACGCCGGAGGCGATGGCCGACCCGCGCGGGCGTGGCGTGACGCGGATCATTCGCTGAGGGGAGCCTGTTCCGCGATCGCCGTGGCGGTCGCGCGAACAGTGATTGACGTCGGGTACGAGCGCAGCACGGATGAGACGGTGAGCTCGATCCCAACCGAGCAGACTATGCTGAGAAGGGGATCGGGCGATTTGAATTTCCGGCGCACCGCTGCTGTTCTGCCGGAGCGGAACTTGCGTCGGTCCAGACCGAAGGCGGGAGCGTGGTGTACCGTATCCGGTCTGTACCCCCGCGCAAGTCCCGCAGTCGCGGACGTGCTATTGCCCCAGTCTCGGAATCATCGTGACAGTGGGGGCGACGGTATAGGCAACCGTCATTGCGTCCCCTGACTTGAGATCGATCATTCCGTTTGTCAACCCGCTCGCATAGGCAGTTTGTCCGTTTCGGGAGACATTGATTGACAAAACGGTGCCTCCGGCGATCGACATGCTGACCGCGCTCAGGTTGTTGTTCGTGAACGTCCACGGTGAAGCGCCGACTGTCGGAAAAACGGAATCCATCTGCACATAGGGACTGACAAACCCGTTTTGGGCGAAATTGTCTTCATTCCACGATATGTTGTACCACGAAGCAGCATAAATAAAGTTGCCGACTGCTCGAGGATAATTGACCGGTTGAGCCAGATAATTTCCTCTCAATTTGAGAGATGCTCCTGCCGAGAGTGCTGCGATCGTGATAAGACAGCCAAATGCATTGCGGCAACCGATGTTATCTCCGATATTGCTATTAATATCCGTGGAATGTGAGCAGGAGCCATCCAAATAAATGCCGTCCTTCGCGATACCGGATAGTTGATTGTTCGAAACGATACACTCGCTAGTGGCAGACAGGAAGATTCCGGCGGATGTGCTCAATGAACCTGTTCCGGTGAATGTAATGGATGCGCCGTTTGCAATTCCGCTGCCGGTGAAATTGTTGGACAGCGTGACGGTCGGGCCATTTCCGTTACCGGAGACCGACGTCACGTAAGTGCCGACCGGGATATTCGTTCCGGATACGCCTTGCCCTACCGCACAGCCGCGTGCCGACGGATACGGTGTAAACGTCAGCGTGTTGGTCCCTGCAGCCGCTGCGGCCGAGGTCGTGATCGTTTGAGATGTCGTGCAGACCATCGGCGTAAAGACGATGGATGCACCGCTCGCGACGGTGCCGGTCGTCGCCTTGCTGAGCGTCACCGAGGTCGCCGTCACACCCGTCACGAAGGTGCCGGCCGCGATGTTGGTCCCGCTGACGCTTTGCCCGATCGACACGCCTGTCGTTTCGTTGCCGGGCGACCCGAAACCGTAGTTATCGTTATAGGTGACGCCGGTTGTCGTGGCGAATGTCAACGACGTAGCGGCACTCGCGGTGGAAGCCGTTGTCACGATCGTCGCACCGAACAGGCCGACACCGGAAAAGACCACGATCGCGCCACTCGGCATAGTTGCATTCTGGCTCAACGTGACCGTCGATACACTTGCCGATACGACCGTGCCTATCGCTATGCTCGTCGATCCGTTGAAATACCAGGCCGTCATGCCGACCGCGACACCCGGGACGTTGGCAAAGTTCAACGTCGTCGATGCCGAGGTCGCACTGATCGTCGTCAGCGGGAATCCGTTCTTGTTGTTCGGATCCCAGCCATTGACTATCGTGTTCTGTGAAATGTTGACCAGAATATGGGTGCCTCCGGATGCCCCTAAAAAGATCGGATATCCCGCGGAATTCTTGATCGTGTTGTTGATGATTGAAATGCTCGAGTTGTTGAATCCATTGGCTGTGGTCAAATGCAGCGCCCCGTAAGAATTTGGAGCGTTCGGAAGGTTGGGACGGGCGACGATATCGGATGATACGCCGCACGTATCCAGGATATTGTCGGTTATTTTGATATTGTCGTTGCCGTACGTTTGATAACCGGATTCCGAGGAAATATAAATTCCCGCGCACTGGGAATTATAAATATGGTTTCCAGAAGCGGTTATGTCTTGAGCGCCAACAATGGCAATGCCGCGGGCATATTTGGTCTGATCGATACGATTGTTTGCAATGATGATGCGGCGGGGGCGGGCACGATCGTTCTGATATCCGACAATAGCAAACGCGTCATCGCCGCCATTAATCACTTCATTGTTTATGATCGTAATGTCCGAACTTGCTCCGGTAACATGGAAGCCGTCGTGCCAGACATTGAGCACCGTATTTCCGAATACTTTCCCGTTGACACAGGCACGCATCATGATGGCCTGGCTCGCGGCATTGTTGATCTGGCATCCGGATATCTCAAATTGACTGCACGCTTCCAAATTGATTGGCCCGGCGTTTTCATTGGAGTAGTATCCGGTCGCATTTTTCGAGAAAAACTGCAAATTCTGGATTTTTAAATTGCTGGCGTTTTTCCAGTATATTGCCGAATTTTGGCCCTGCGACGTCGTGCACTGAAGAACCGAATTCCAGCCGGCTCCGATGATCGATGCGGTTGCATTCAGTGTATTGCTGTACAGATAGACGCCGGGGGGGAAATAAAGAGGCGTCCCGGCATTGAATGCCACTTGGAGCGCTGCTGTATCGTCGGTCACGCCGTCGCCCATTACGCCAAACCGTCTTACACTCGTCGGAAGATCAACCAGTTCCTGCAAAAGCGTGCGCGGAATCAGTCCGGTTGCGCTACCTACGATGTAGGTTGCCGGGACTTCTGTCGTCATTGAAATACTCCTTGCTATCGCAATCCGACCACGAAAGTTGGAACGAAGATTATCGAATGATCGACAGCGATGCCGGCCGAATTCGCTGTTCTGGCGGTACGGGGAAATGCGATCCGGAAATGGAGGCTGCCGATTAATCTTCGAAATGTCAGACTCGCCACCCTGTTAATTTGATCAAATGAAAGGGGCGCGAGCAGGACTCATGATACGTCTTGAATTCAAGGTGGGAGTGATTTCTTTGAGAACGGTGCGGAAAACAACATATTGTATTTTTGGTTGGAGCGGACGATTACATTTTATGGCGACTGCTGGTCAAATTAAACGTGCGCCAGCATGGCAATGGATATCCACTGTGATCGTAGGTCGTCGACAGGCATCGAAAATTGCCCGACGCGATCGGTATCCGCGCCGGAATCAAATTCGGCGGATGGGCGCCGGAAGGAAACGCGTCGCGGGGCTTGCTTCGGTGATGACCGGCATTCAAGCAGTGGCCCGGATGAATCCGGCGATCCGCGCCGCGATGGCGTCGGGCGCATCCTCGAAACAGTAATGCCCGACGCCCGCCAGCCGCTCGACGGGCGCGGACGGAAACAGTGCGGTGAAAAGCGGCAGGAAGTGTTCCGCGCCGAGCGTCCGGTCGGCGTCTCCCCAGATCGCGAGCGCGGGTTTGTCGCGTATCGCGCGCAATGCCGCCGCATCGGGCACCTCGAACCGGTGCGCGCCCTCGGCAAACCCGCGGGCCCATCCGATCGCGCCGAGACAGTCCGCCGGTTGCGCGAACGGCGCACCGTATGCGGCGATCCACGTGTCGGTGATGACTGCGTGGTTCTCGAAACCGTTCAGTTTCAGCGTGCTCAGGATGTTGAAGCCGAGCTGCCCAAGCACCGTCTCGAGCGTGTCGTCGGCCGCCGCGCGCATGGTCCACTGGAACCATGGCGCATCGTGACCGTTCGCGGTCAGGCGCTCGACGAGATCGGGCTGGCCGAACGGCGTCGGCCCGTTCGCGGACACGATGCGCCGGATCCGGCCCGGATGCCGCGCGGCGAGCCCCATGCCGACCGGGCCGCCGAAATCGTGCATCACGAGCGTGATGCGATCGAGGTCGAGCGCGAGCACGAAGCGCTCGAGGTTGTCGATATGGTCCTGCAGCCAGTAGCTGCGATCCTGCGGCGTTGCGCTTTTGCCGAAGCCCATGTGATCGGGCACGACGACGCGATGCGTCGGACGCAGCGCCGTCACCAGATGGCGGAACAGGTAACCCCACGTAGGTTCGCCATGCAGGCACAGAACGGTTTCGCCGTCGCGCGGGCCTTCATCCACGTAGTGCATCCGGAAGCCGGACGCATCGTCGAAATGCGGGGCGAAAGGAAAGGTGCCGTCGAACGTGGCATCGGGCCGGATCATCGAACGCTCCTTCGGTAGTCGGATAGTTTGGTTTCAAGTTGAAACTGAATCGAAGCGTAGGACATCGGGTTTCAAGTTGCAACCAGAAAGGAGGGCGGCCGCGATCGACGCATGCTTGGCCCGTAGGTGCGGGATGATGAGCCCGAACGAGGAAATGCCGGAATTTATATGCCGGATGTACGACCTGAAGTGCCAATGAGGCCAGAATCGGCCATGGCGTTCGTTGATCGCGAACAGTCGAGCCTCGCGCGATTGATCTTTCGTGTGACGAGTTTTATATTGCAACCATTCATTTCAACGAGCGTAACCGCCGTTCCGGCCGCATGCCCGGAACGGCATCGCCTCATGCATCGATGAACAGACGAACCACGCACGAAGATTCCCTTTGCGGGGTTGCCCGCCCGCTGGACGCGATCGGCGACTGGTGGTCGCTGCTGATCGTCCGCGACGCGTTCGACGGGTTGCGCCGCTTCGGCGAATTCCAGAAGAACCTCGGGCTGGCCAAGAACATCCTGGCCGCGCGTCTGCGCAACCTGGTCGCGCACGGAATCATGGACATCGTGCCGCCCGCGGACGGCGGCGCGCATCACGAATACGTGCTGACCGAGAAAGGGCGCGGCCTGTTTCCGCTGCTCGTCGCATTGCGGCAGTGGGGCGAGGATTTCTTCTTCGAACCCGACGAGGCGCACGTGCTGCTCGTCGACCGGAAGACCGGGCTGCCCGTCAGGAAGCTCGAGCTGCGTTCGCAGGACGGGCGCGTGCTCGGGCCGGAGGACACGGTCGTGCTGCCGCCGCCGGACTGACGCGCCTGACGCGCCTGACGCACCTGACGCGCGGCGATCGGCGATCGCGTCCGCGTTACCGCTTCAACAGCGCATGCGCGTGCACGATCTGCTCGGCGAGCTGGTTGATCGAGATGCGCCGCTCCATCGCCTGCGAGCGGATCTGCTGATAGGCCTCTTCCTCGCTGATCGCGTTGTGCTGCATCAGCAGCGTCTTCGCTTCCTGCAGCGTGCGCGCGGACATCACGCGCTGTTCCAGCTGCGCGATGCGGCGCCGGTATTCGTCGTGCCGCCGGCTCTGGTGACACGCGAGCGCCATCGCGCTCAACAGGCCGAACGAACGCACCGGCGTCGTTACCGCGCTCTGTGCATCGATGCGCAGCATCAGTTCGAGGATCGTCGGGCTTTCGTAGGTCGTGACGGCGATGAGCGGCGGCCGCGCATCGTCCTCGAGCCACGGGATCGACAGGTGCAGCAGGTCGGGCCGGACCGCGAGGATCACGAGGTCGACGCTCTCCGGCAGCGCGGCGGGCGGCGGCCAGCGCTGCTCGCTCGGGCAACCGATGCGCGAGAGCTGCTCGACGAGCAGCAGGCCGTTGTCGTCATCCGGGTAGTACACCATCACGCGCAGCGAGCGCAGTTCGGCGAGCAGGCGCGGCGTCGAGCGGATCGGGGTGCGGGCGCGCATCGTCGGTTACGCCTTCTGTTCGTCGGGCGCGTGCACGCGGTCGCCGAGCGAATGCGTGACGAGGTACGGATCGGGATGCACGCGCCGCGTCGCTTCGCGCACGATCGTGAAATTGCCGTCGGCCGTCGCGCAGCCGATGCGCGGATAGAGGCACGTGTGCTGCGTGAGGCGGTCGATCTTCACGCGGCCCTGTGGCGCGTCGAATTCCGCGTCCGCGAGATGTTCGACGAGCCGGTCGCGCTGGTCGGTGCCGGCGCGCGCGAGCGCATTGGCGAACAGGTGAACCTGGAAATACGCGGCTTCCCACGGCGCGGAGGCGGTCGCGTCGTCGCCGAAGCGTGCCTTGAGCTGCGCGATGCAGCGCCGGTTCACGTCCGAATCGATGGTCTGGAAGTAGGGCGACGACGTGTAGTGGCCGGCCGCGGCCGCGCCCATCTGGCCCAGCTCGATCTCGGACGTCGTCAGGCTCGCGATCGGCATCCTGCGTGCATCGAGGCCGGCTTGCGCATACGCACGATAGAACGCGGCCGTGCTGTCGCCGACGAGCGTGCTGAACACGAAGTCGGGCGCTTTCGCGCGGATGTCCTCGACGACCGCCGCGAAATCCTGCTCTGACGCGACGAGCGGCATGTAGACCTCGCCGAGGATCTGGCCTTCCGGATGCTGCGTGACGAGGTCGATCATGATGCGGTTCGACTCGTACGGGTAGATGTAGTCGGACCCGACGAGATACACGCGCGCACCGAACTGCGCGGTCATGAACGCGGCGAGCTGCACGCTGTTCTGGTTCGGGGCCGCACCCGTGTAGATCACGTTCGGCGAGAACTCGAAGCCTTCGTAGAGCGTCGGGTAGAACAGCAGCTTGTCCCACTTCTCGACGATCGGAATCAGCGCCTTGCGGCTGCTCGACATGTATCCGCCGAACAGCACGTTCACGCGCTCGGTGGCGATCAGTTCCTCGGCAAGCCGCGCATAGACGGCCGGGTCCGAACAGGCATCGCGCACGACGGGCACGATCTCGCAGCCGTTCGCGCCGCCCGCTTCGTTGATCTCGGCGATCGCCTGCAACGTGCCGCGCAACTGGCTCCGGCCAAGGTGCGACGTGCATCCGCTCTGCGAGAACAATACGCCAACCTTCACACTGTTCATTCGGTCGTTCCTGTCTCTTTCGGGTAGAGCCGTCACGCGGTCAGTCGCCCGGCCGCGTGCGCGACGACGGCCGGCAATGCGTCGCCGTTCGCCGCGTGCACGCAGCGCGGGCCGACGCCAAGTATTGTAGACAACCCGGGCGGCTCGCCGAACGACAGACCGGCAATCGCGACACCTCGCCGCCGGCCCAGGCGTGCCGCGTGACGCGCATCCTCGACGAGGTAGCGCGGGTCGAACACGTCGATGTCGGCGGCTTCGCCATCGCCGATCATCAGCACGGCGGCCCGTGCGCTCGCGGTTTCGCGGCGCAGCAAGGCCAGCGCATGCCGCAGTGCCGCGCCCGTGCGCGTGCTCATCCCGCTGTCGGCCGTGAGCAGCGCCGCGCGGCGGCCGGCGTCGAACGTTTCGCCGAAATCCTTGAAGCGCGCGTAGTACACGCGATGCCGTCCGTCCGACGTGTAGCCGTGCACGGCCCAGCGGCGCCGCTGCCGGTCGAACAGGTCGCCGAGCACGAACGCCGCGCGTTTCTCGAGCGTGGCGACCTGCGCGGCCGTCGACGCCGACAGGTCGAGCAGGATCAGCACGGGCCCGCGCGCGTCGTGCGGCACGCGGCGACGGAACACGCGCGGATCGGGCGCGTGCCCGGCGCGCCGGGCGATGCGTGCGGCGATCGCCGCGTCGACGTCGAGCGCATCGCCGTCGAGCTGGCGGCCCACGCGCCGCAGCAGCTCCGATGCGCGCGCGGCCGGCATTCGCTTTGCCGCGCGCCGGTCGGCGTCGATCAGGGCGGAAAGCGACGGCGGCGGCGCCGACGTGGCGGGCGCGCATTCGACGATCGTCGTCCAGTCGCGTCGTTCGCGCTGCGTGTGGCAATTCCACTCGGGATAGCGCGGCGCGTCGGGTGCGGACGGCGGTGCGTCGTCGCGCTCGTCGCTGTGGCCGCCGGTCGAGGCCGACATCTCGACGCCGTCGTTGCCCGCCTGTTCGGCCGCCGCGGTGGCCGGCTGTGCCCACAGCCACGCATTGTCGTCGCGATAGGGCAGCCATGCGCCGTCGTCGGGTTCGAAGCGCACGCGCATCTGGCCGAGATCGTTCGCGAGCCTCGACGCAATCGTGCGAAACGCACGGTAATCGTCGAGCGTGTCGCGCCGCTCGGCGAACAGCTGCGCGCCCTTGTCGACCCACGGGTTGCCGTCGCGATACGACGGATCGAACAGCGCTTTCGCGAGCCGCGCGCACAGGCAGCCGAACGTGAGCCCTTCGCGGCCGATCGGCGCGAACGCCGGCGCCCAGAACGTTGCGAGCCCCGGCCATTCGCGGGCCAGCAGCGTCTCGACGCGCGCATCCTCGATCACGCCGGCGACGGCTGAACCGATCTGCGTCAGCGTGTCGGCCGGCTCGCCGGACGGCGAGTGCCGCCAGTGGGCCAGCGCGTGCGCGGCCGCCGCGATGCGCGCATCGGGCGGCAACGCACGGGGCACCCGCAGCGCGGCATGGCCGAGCGTCGCGCGCATCGCCGCATCGTCGAGGCGCACGTCGGTCTCGTGCGCGGTCATCCCGTGCAGGAAGCGGGCGAGTGGCAGTGCGCTCATGTCGCGAAGTGCGCGGCGGCCATCGTCTGCAATGCGACACGCGTGTCGGCATCGTCGGTCGCCGCGTCGCTGATCGCGATCCGGCAGGCATCGAGCGGCGCGAGCCCGGCGACGATCAACCGGGCCGCGTGCACGAGCAGACGCGTCGACGCGCCTTCGTCGAGCCCGTTGCCCGCCTGTGCCAGTGCACGCGTGCGCTGCGCGAGGTCGACGAGCCGGCGCGCGGTTTCGCGATCGGCGCCGCTTTCGCGCACGACGACGTCGGCCTCGTGCACGGCATCCGGATAGCCGAAATCGATTGCGACGAAGCGTTGCCGCGTCGACGGCTTCAGCCGCCGGTGCTCGCCGTGATAACCGGGGTTGTACGAGATCACCAGATGGAAATCCGGATGCGCATGTACGACTTCGCCGAGCCGGTCGAGCGGCAGCACGCGCCGCGAATCGGTCAGCGGGTGGATCACGACCGTCGCGTCGGGGCGTGCCTCGACGATCTCGTCGAGATAGCAGATCGCGCCATGCCGCGCCGCGAGCGTGAGCGGCCCGTCGGCCCAGTAGGTGCCGTCGGCGTCGAGCAGGTGGCGGCCCGTCAGGTCGGCGGCCGACGTGTCGTCGTTGCACGCGACCTGGATCAGCGGCAGGCCCATGCGCCACGCCATGTATTCGACGAAACGCGTCTTGCCGCAGCCGGTCGGCCCTTTCAGCAGGACCGGCAGGTGATGGCGGCAGGCCGTCTCGAACCAGTCGGCCTCGGCACCGGCCGGCCGGTAGAACGGCACATCGGCGATGCGGTGCCCGGCGAGCGGATCGGTGGCCAGCGGCGTATCGCGTGCGCTCATTACCACCTCCCCGTCATCATCAGCATGCCGGGCAGCCAGCAGGTGCCGACGCCGATCGCGATCGTGTAGCCGGGCAGGAAGCGCACGGTCCGCTTCAGCCCGAGCGCGACGAAGAACAGGAACCACAGGCTCGACCACAGCAGCCACATCGCCCCGAAACGCGCGTCGCTCGACGTGCCCGCATAGACGAGTGCGCTGATCGCGACGAACAGGCAATACCAGCCGAGGCCGGCGCCTTGCAGCCCGCGCCACTGGACGGCGGCGAGATACAGGTACGTGAACGCGAACAGCAGCCCGCCCGCGCTCGAGAAAAACTGCGGCGGCGCCGATGCCTGCACGAGGCCGGCGAGGTTGATCAGCAGCGCGAGCAGCCCGACGAGCAGGTTCAGGCCGGCCGCGTCGCGCGGTTCGATGCGGCCGGTGAGCGCGACGCCGTTGACGACCAGCACCGCGCCGATGAAGAAGAGAGCGACACCGAGCATGATGAAGGCTCCAGAGTGAGACGGCGCCGTTCGCGCAGGCAGTGCGAACGGCCGGGCGGGGCGCGGGTTCAGCGATGCGCGGGCGCTTCGGACGGAATGCCTTCGATCGGGCATTCGGGCGTGCCGGGTGTCGCGCGTGTCAGGCGTTCGACGGCCTGGCGCGTGCCGTCCGGGTCGTTCACCCAGTTCGCATAGAACTCGAACGGGCATTGCGCGACGCCGTTCGGCGATTCGCCGGAACCGATCTTGCCCGTGTAGCCGCGGTGCAGCAGCTTGTACAAGTGGTTCTGCGACTGCATGTTGCGTCGCGCGTCGCGGATCAGGCTCACCGACAGCTCCGCGTACTGCACGCCGTTCTCTTCCTCGCCGCATTCGCCGAGCGTGCGGCCGTCGAAGCCGACGATCGCCGAGTGGCCGAAATACGAGTACACGCCGTCGAATCCGGACGCATTCGCGACTGCCACGTAGCAGTTGTTCATGAACGCCATCGCTTTCGACACGAGCACCTGCTGGTCCTTCGCCGGGTACATGTAGCCCTGGCAGCGCACGACGAGTTCTGCGCCGCGCATCACGCAGTCGCGCCAGATCTCCGGGTAGTTGCCGTCGTCGCAGATGATCAGGCTGATCTTCAGGCCCTTCGGCCCTTCGGCGACGTATGTGCAGTCGCCCGGATACCAGCCTTCGACCGGCACCCACGGCATGATCTTGCGGTACTTCTGCACGATCTCGCCCTGGTTGTTGATCAGCACGAGCGTGTTGTACGGCGCCTTGTCCGGGTGTTCCTCGTGGCGCTCGCCGGTCAGCGAGAACACGCCCCACACGTTCGCCTTGCGGCACGCGGCCGCGAAGATGTCGGTTTCCTCGCCGGGGATCGTCGATGCGGTGTCGTACATCTCCTTCGCGTCGTACATGATCCCGTGCGTCGAATACTCGGGAAACACGATGAGATCCATGCCGGGCAGGCCGCGCTTGATGCCGACCACGCGCTCCGCGATTTCGCGGGCGTTCGCGATCACGTCGGCGCGCGTGTGCAGGCGCGGCATCTTGTACTGGACGACGGCGACGCCGACGGCGTCGTTGCTGCTGGAAATATCGCCATGACGCATGGTGTGCTCCTGGTTCGGGTGAAGACGTGCGTTTTCGAAAGACAAAAAAAAGCCCTTGCCTCGACGAGCGAGGCAAGGGCTTCTTTGCCGGTCCGTTCATCCGACAACGCTGTCGGATAACGGGAATGCGGATGGGCGGCCCGAAACGGGGCCGGCGAAGCGCGGGCTAGCGGGCGCGCGCTGCGCACGATCGTGGGACGTCTTTGTCCGCCGGATCGATGGGATGCACTCTAGGCAAAGTTTTTTTTGGATGCAACATCGCGTATACCCCTGCACGCGGTGAGGGCGCGGCATGCGTCCGGGATCGTGTATTGCGCCGCGCGATCGAGCGGGGTCGGACGCACGCTTGCGTGAACGACGGCGCGTTGTCGTGCCGCGCCGGCCTCGATGGATCGACCGGCCGGCGCGTCGGCATCGGTCATCAAGGTTGCGTGTGCAACCGTTTTGCGCGAAGCGCGATGCGCGCCGACCCACGCTCAACCACGCTTAACCACGGTCGCTCGCCGCATTGCTTTCGAGAAAGCTGTCCACCGCGATCAACGACTGCTCGTCGAGCGTGCCGAGCACGCTTTTCAGCTTCAGCTGCAGCTTCAGTGCATCGAGATAACTGTCGAACAGCTTCTGCCGGATGCCCGAGATGTCGCGCCGCAGGTTCAGCGTTTCGTACGTCGTGCTGTAGCCGACCTGATGCGCCTTCATCGACGAATCGTATGCGAGCCGTGCGGCCTGCAGCGACTGCTGAAGCGCGCGGATGCGCTTGCCGACCGATTCGAGTGCGGACAGCGCCTCGCGATGATCGGTGCCCAGTTGCTCCTCGACTTCGCGCAGCCGGTTGCGGTACTGCTCGGTCACGTGCTCGGCTTCCACCTGCCGGTAGTACACGCTGCCGCCGGAGAAGATCGGGATCGTCACCTGCACGCCGACCGCGCTCTGATGGAAGTCGGAGCGATCGGTCAGGCCGCGCAGGTTCGGGTTGAGCCCGCGCGAATACGACGCGAACAGGTCGACGGTCGGCAAGTGCTCGGCGCTGACGCGCTTCGCGGCGAGCCGCGCGACCTGGACGTCGCGGTACGCCTGCCGGTACGCGGGGTTGTCCTGCGGCGCGTAGTCGCCCGACGGAATGCGCGGCGACGAGCCGCGCATCGCGAGCCGCGGCCAGCGCGAGAAATCGATCGTCGAACCGAGCAGCGTCTCGTAGCGCGCACGGCGCGCGTCCACGTCGGTTTGCGCGAGGGCTTCGTCGGATTGCGCAAGACTGCGGCGCGCCTCGATTTCGGCCGTGTCGCCGATCGTCTTCATGCCGAGCTGTGCCATGCGTCGCGTATCGCTTTCGAGCCGGGTGAGCGCGTTCACTTCGTCGTCGGCCGACTGCAGTTTCTCGCGCGCGCTCAGCAGGTCGAAGCACGCGTTCGCGACGCGCAGGATCAGGTCCTGCTTCGCGACCTCGAGCTTCTGTTTTGCCGATTCCTCGTACTCGGTCGCGCGCCGCATGTCGTACAGGTAGGGCACGTTGAACAGCGCCTGCGTGACCTGCGCGGAACCGTATGCGGCATTGCTCGATCCGCTGACGTCGATGCCGAACAGGTTCGCGTGCGTGCCGTAGCGTCCCCACTCGAGCTGCGCGGCGGCCTGCGGCAACATCTGCGCGCGTGCTTCGGGGAATTTCTGGCGGGCCGCATCGTATTCGCTGCGCGCCTGCAGGTAGCGCGGATCGTGCACGACCGCGTACTGGTAGGCGGTGTCGAGGCAGAACGCACGCGCGTTCGCCGACATGCCGGCTATCGTTACAGCGAACAATGTCACGGTTGCAAGTCGGGGATTCCACCTAGTCGTAAAACTTGATAGGGAATTACCCGAATTCCGCGTCGCCGATCCGCAATTCGCGCGCCTCGTTTCAAACATGGCCGTCTCCGTCTCCTGCCCGTGCCGCAATGCATTGCGCCGGGATTTAAACGTATTGAAATTGAAATTCAAACAGCGTGAATGCCTGCCATCCGTGGCGCATCGGAAAACGCGCCTGTAAGAGTGTGTCCTCCATTGAATTCCGATGCGCCCGCATGATAGCCTGATTTCGGCTCGTAATCGCAGTGATTATTAGATTAACAAGTCGCTAGGGATTAAAAGCCGTTTGTCTTTCTATGAAGGTTCTTTGCATCATCTTTATTTTTTACGAGGAGAGAATGATGAAGGTCATGACGACGGAACAGGTCAGGAATGTGCATGGCGGCGGTGCGATCAGCTCGCTGGGTAGCCTCGCCGTTGATGCCGCGCCGGTGGTGACCGCGCTCGGCCAGTTCCTGCCGAGCCTCGGCAATTACCTGCAGAACCCGAAGACGTTCAATAACACCGGCAAGTAACCGCCGTGCGCGGGGAGGCGCCCCCCGCGCGAAATGCCGCGAAACAGAAGGAAAAGAATCGATCGCCGAAGTGGCAATAAAGCGAATCCGGAATGCATTATTTCCGGTTCGGGCGATTGTCAGGAGGCGGGAGTGCCGGATTATCTCCGTAATAATGTAAACGGCCATTGAGATTGCAATTGGCTGACGGTGGCGGGCATTCCGACAATATAAAGGCCACAACAAATGCGAGACATCACGGAAGAACAGGCCCGCCAGATTCGCGGCGGCGCGTCGCTTTACTCCAATTCGGCCGCCTATACGGTCGATCTCGTCAACCAGTCGATCGGGACCACGCTGCAGGGCCTGATGACCCAGTACCAGGCCCGCGCCGTCGAACAGTTCCGGATGTCGCTCGGCTCGTCGCGCTGAGCGGCTCGCCAGGCGGCCGGTAACACCGGTCTTCCGTCGCAGCCGGCAGCGTGCCGGCTGTGCCCTTGCGTATCGCGCACGACCCGCCACGGGCCCGCACCGGCAGGCCCGGGCGGCGTGTCGTCGCGCCCCGGGTGCCCGACCATGCTCTTCAATACGCGTAAAGTCCGTCCGGTCCTGCAGGACGAGGTGACGGAGTGCGGCCTGGCCTGCCTCGCGATGATCGCGTCGTGGCACGGGCGCGAAACGACGTTGCGCGCGCTGCGCAACCGCTATCCGGTCCGGATCGATTCCGGGCTGTCGTTCTTCGACCTGATGGAGATCTCGAACGATCTCGGCCTGCGCGCACGCGGGCTGCAGTTTGACGCGGGCGAACTCGACGCGCTCAAGACGCCGTGCATCCTGCACTGGGGGATGAACCACTATGTCGTGCTGACGAAGGTCGGCTACGGCAGCGTGCACATCGTCGATCCCGCGCTCGGCGAAACGAAGCTGCCGCTCGCGCAGGCGCTCACGCACATCACGGGCTACGCGCTCGAACTGAATCCCGATATCGGCTTCACGCGGGCGGGGCGGGCCGACCGGATCCGGCTGCGCGACTACCTCGAAGGGCTGACCGGCATTCGCAAGAGCCTCGCGATCGGCATCGCGGGCGGCGTCGCCGCGCAGCTCCTGCTGCTGCTTGGCCCGTCGTACGTGCAATTGACGATCGACGAGGCGCTGAAGAAGACCGACGTCGACATCCTGTACCTGCTGACGATCCTGTTCGCGATCGTGTTCCTGTTCGACACGCTTTACGCGAACCTCGTCGGCAACATCAAGAGCTACCTGCGCAACATCGTGTCGCAGCAGTTGTCGGCGAACATGGTCGGGCATCTCGCGCGGCTGCCGATCGGTTATTTCCTGTTCCACAACACCGGCGATTCGATCTCGCGCGTGTCGTCGGTGTCGGAGGTCGGGCGGTTTCTCGTCGACGGGCTGGTCGGCGGGCTGCTCAATATCGTCACCTGCACGCTGACGCTCGTGCTGATGCTGTACTACAGCCCGGTGCTGGCCGGCATCAGCCTGGCCGGGATGGTGCTGTTCGCGCTCAGCCGGCTCGCGATCCAGCCGCAGCTGCAGGACGCGATGTCGCAGATCCTCACACGCGGCGCGGAAGCCGACGCACTGCTGATCGAGAACATCCGCTCCGCGCACTCGATCAAGCTGCTGTCGGCCGAAACCGCGCGCAGCAGCCTGTGGGTCAACGCGTTCACGCAGAAGCTGCAGGCGATGCGCCAGCAGGAGCGGCTGCAACTGCTGTTCGATGCGGTGTCGAAGGGGATCGTGCACGTCGAGCAGCTCGTGATCGTCACATACGGCGCGTGGCTCGTCATGCACGGGCAGAGCACGATCGGCGTGATCTACGCGTTCATCCAGTACAAGAACCTGTTCGCGGACAAGTTCATCGATTCGATCCAGCTCTACGTGCGCCGCAAGGTGTTGCAGGTGCACATGGACCGCGTCGCCGACGTGTTGCAGACCGAGACCGAGGAACCCGCGCCGGACGCGGTCGTGCGGCCCGTCGACGGTTTCGACGGCACGCTTTCCATCCGCGCGCTGTCGTACACGCCGAAGGGCGGCAA
This sequence comes from Burkholderia sp. COPS, assembly GCF_019425585.1. Lineage (NCBI taxonomy): Bacteria > Pseudomonadati > Pseudomonadota > Betaproteobacteria > Burkholderiales > Burkholderiaceae > Burkholderia > Burkholderia sp. COPS. The sequence continues at coordinate 65,454 of NZ_WIXR01000017.1, forward strand.
CCGCCCGATCCTGCGCGACATCGCGCTCGACGTGCCGGCCGGCAGCAAGATCGCGATCGTCGGCCGCACCGGCAGCGGCAAGACGACGCTGCTGAACCTGATCTGCGGGCTCGTGCGGCCCGAGCCCGGCACGCTGTTCGTCGGCGGCGTCGATCTCGCGGAAGTGAACCTGCGGCAGTACCGCAAGCATCTCGCGGCCGTCACGCAGTCCGACCAGCTGTTTCGCGGCACGATCCGCGACAACATCACGAACTTCGCGCCCGCGCCGCGCATCGGCGCGATGTTCGACGCGGCGAAGCTCGCGTGCATCCACGACGAGATCGAGCGGCTCGACCATCGCTACGACACGCCGCTCGGCGATACGCAGAAATTCCTGTCGGCCGGGCAGATGCAGCGGCTCCTGATCGCGCGGGCGCTGTATTGCGAGCCGCGCCTGCTGATCCTCGACGAATTCTCGTCGAACCTCGACCAGGCGACGACCCACGAGATCTGCCGCAACGTGCTGACGCTGCCGTGCACGATCGTGCTCGTCACGCACGACGCGTCGATCCTGTCGATGGTCGACCGGATCTACCAGATGCACGACGGCGTATTGACCGACGCGACCGATGCGTGGCGTGCGGCCGAGGAGACACGGTGATGCTCGGGCGACTCTTCCTGCTCAATCCTTTCTCGTATGCGTTCCTGGTGCGGCGCGCGGTGCGGGCCGTCGCGCTGCGCACGTCGCCGGCGCGCGGGCTGCGGCTGATGCGCTGGTGCTCGGGCGCGTGCCTGCGCTGCTTTCCGTGCATTCGCGAGTCGATCGAGCGCGCGGTTGCGTACATGCTGAGCGCGCACCTGAACGACGATCCGCGACGCGTGCGGGATGTGTCGGCGGCGATCGTGCGCGAACTGTTCGAAGCGGAATTCGCGGGGCTCAAGCTGCGCACGCACAGCCTCGAATCGATGAAGTCGATGATCGACGGGATGGCGTGCGAAGGCGACGAGCAGCTGCGGGCGGCACTCGCGCGCGGCGGCCCGCTGATGCTCGCGGGGCTGCACTTCGGCAACCTGATGCTGTTCGTCACGAAGCTGCGCTTCATGATCCCCGACGACCGCAAGCTGATGGTGATCCTGCACCGGGATGCGCCCGGTGCGTTCTTCGACGATGCGCTGCGGCTCGTCGCCGAATACGGCGCCGGCGAAGTCGAGTTCATCGACATCGAGGAGCGCGTGCACCTGCGGCGGCTGATCACGAGCCTGCGGCGCGAGGCGCCCGTGTTCCTGCTGTTCTCCGACCTGCACGGCAAGTTCGGCAAGACCAACCGCTGCCGGCTCGGCGGCCGCTGGGTGCGGATGGCCGGCGGCGGCGTGAAGCTCGCGGTCGAGCAGGGGATTCCGCTGCTCGTCGCGTATGCAACGGGCGTGCCGTTCCGCGATCGCTGCGCGGTCCATTTCACCGAGCTCGCGGACAGCCCGCTCGTGCCGATGCTCGGCGCGGACGACGACGCGTCGCCGGTGCGCGCCACGCACCAGCGCATCGTCGACCGTCTCGAACAGGCGCTCGTGCGGCAGCCCGAGCAGTGGCATTTCTGGGAACACTTCACGCCTTACCTGATGCCGACGCCGCTGCTCGATGCGGCCGCGCGGCGTCGCTCCTGACGAGCCTGCCCCATGCCGACCTGGAACTCCGCCCTCCGAGAACAGAAGCCGTCGCGCAAGCTCGCGCGCGGCACGACCTTCGGCACCGTGATCCACGGCGTCGTCGACGTGCCGGTGTCGATGCGCTTCTTCTGCTACCTGTCGCTCGCGATGTTCGCGATGTTCGTGACCGCACTCGTCGAACTGAGCTACGCGAATACCGAGAGCGTGTCGGGGATGCTGACGCCGCGCTCGGGGCTGATCGGTGTCAGCGCGCCGCCGGGCTGGGCCGTGCGCGACGTCTACGTCGGCAAGGACCAGCACGTGAAGGCCGGCCAGCGGCTGCTGGCGGTGACACGCGACACGAGCTTCGTGAGCCAGGCGAACAACGTGCAGGGGATGCGTGCGGCGCTCGACCGGCAGCGCGTCGAGGTCACGCAGCAGATCGACGCGGCACGCCTCGAATACCGGTCGTCGGTACAGCAGATCAACCAGCAGATCGCCGCGCAGGGCGAGAGCCGCGGGCTGATCGACCGGCAGATCCAGGACCAGAGGCGCATCGTCGACGAGTACGGCGAACGGCGCGCACGCGTGAAGCAGCTGCTCGACGAACAGGTCGTGACGCTCGAGCAGTACAACCAGGTGAACACGCAGTACCTGCAGGCCGGGCAGGCATACCAGGACCTGCTGCTGCGCCGCGCCGAGCTCGCGAAGAACGCGATGAAGCTGCGCGGCGACCTCGACACGATGCAGAGTAAGTACGACGGGGCGAACGCGGAGCTGAAGATCAAGCAAGAGGAGCTGAACGCGAAGGAATACAACATCGACGAGAACGTGAACCAGGTGCTGTACGCGCCGGCCGACGGGCAGATCGTGCGGCTCGACGTCGTGCAGGGCGGCGTGATCGACCCGCCGGGTACGCGCGTCGTCGAGATCCTGCCCGCGAAGGCGGACGGGCTGATCGCCGAGGTCTACATTCCGTCGTCGAAGGCCGGCTTCGTGAAGAAGGGGCAGGAGGTGAAGGTTGCGTACGCAAGCTATCCGGTCGAGAAGTTCGGCACGTATCGCGGCAAGGTGCTGTCGATCTCGCCCGTCGCGTTTTCCGCGAAGGAGCTGAACCTGCCGGGCGATGCCGCCACGCCGCAGACCTACTTCAAGACCTGGGTCGAGCTGGCCGACCGCACGCCGGCGTTCGAAGGGCGGCCGCTGTCGCTGCGGGCCGGGATGATGCTGAAGGCCGACATCGTGCTGGAGCGGCGCAGCCTGCTCGAATGGCTGTTCGAGCCGTTGTACCGGATCCGTCAACGCCTGTTCGGCGTGCCGGCCTGAGCCGATGGCGAGCCGGGACACGTACCGCCGCCGTGCGCGGCCGGGCGCCGTGCGTCCGCTGTCGCGCTGGCTCGGCGCGACGCTGTTCGCGTGCGCGGCCGCCGCGCATGGCGCACCGCAGCCGGACGCGGAGGCCGAACCACGCTGGCAGGCCGGCGCCGACGGGATCGGCTTCTGGCCGGGCGGCGACGCGGACGGGTTCGACGCGAGCGCATGGGCGACCGACGCGGGGCCGGCGCGCGGCAGGCACGGTAGATACGGAGAAGAGGCCGACGGGCCGCAACCCGACGCCGTCCCGTTGACGGCGCGCAAGATCACGCTCGGCCAGAGAACCGGCGGGGCGGGGCGCGCATGCGCGGCAGCGCCCGACGACGGCTCGGACGGCATCGGCTTCGACGACGGCGGTGCCAGTGCCTCCGGTGGCGCCGTTGGCGGCTGCGATCCGGCCGCGCCGCGCGACGCGGCGGCGGGCGACATGCCGGCGCCCGGCGTCGTCCACGCCGACCGGATGCCGTACGAACTGCATCCGGTCGATCCGTCGCGGCTGCCCGATCTGCCTGCCGCCCAGGCGCCGCCGTTGCTGACGCAACTGATGGGCGACGACCGCAACATGGTCGGCCTCGGCTGGCACTTCGTCGGCACGACCGGCCGATCGACGCCCGTGACGACGCACACGGACGCACTCGGGCTGAACAGCTTCCAGAACCAGGGGTCGCAGCTGTCGCTCGGCAACACGAACACGCTGGCGTTCACGCTGACGCATTTTTTCTCGGAGAACTGGGCGGCCGAACTCGGCGCGGGCATTCCGCCGGTACTGACGCTGCGCGGGCACGGCAGCATCGCGCTACCGCTCGACCGGATCTTTTCAGGTGTCCAGGGGCGCTTTCCGCTGATCGATCTCGCGAACACGCAAAGCAACCCGCTCGCGACCACGCGCGCGTGGCTCGGGTCCGTCGTGTTCAAGTATTACCTCGGCGAGCGCGACGACCGTTTCCGCCCGTTCGCGGGCATCGGCGTCAGCTATACGCGCTTCACGAACACGAACCTGAATCCCGTGTTCCAGCGCAAGCTCGCGTCGCTCGGCGGGCTGCTCGCGGCGGGCGCGGACATCGGCAGCCTGCAGTCGCTGCTGCTCGACCCGGCGCTGTTCCAGCGGATCTGGGATGCCGGCGGCGACCTGCTGCTGTCGGGCAAGACCAACGTGTCGGCGAAGGTGAAGAGCGTGTGGGAGCCGGTGTTCACCGTCGGCGCGAGCTACCAGATCACGCGCCGGTTCTGGATCACCGGCATGGTGACCTATATCCCGTTACGTACGAAGATTACGCTGGATATCGACCAGCCGAACCGTCAGCTCGCGTCGAACACGTTCGACATTGCCGCGAACCCCGTGCTGGCGAGTGTGCTGCTCGCGTTCCGCTTCTGACCGGTGCGCCGGCCCTTTTTCATGAATTTGACGCGCGACGCTGGGATAATGTCGGCGTTTGGCTGCGTCAACGATGGAAGGAGGCCCCATGGGCGACAACGATAACCGCACCGAGACCGACAACCGCGCCGATCTCGAATCGATGGAAGCGCGCCAGCGCCGCTTCGAGGAAGACCTGGTCGACGCTTACGACGAAGAACTCGAGATGGAGCTCGACGATCGCCGCTTCGACGACAGCGACGACCTGCTGTTTTCGCAGGAGCGGCGCGAAGCGCGCAAGCAGTATTTCCGCGAGCTGTTCCGCCTGCAGGGCGAACTCGTGAAGCTGCAGGACTGGGTCGTGAGCACGGGGCACCGGCTCGTCGTCATTTTCGAGGGGCGCGACGCGGCCGGCAAGGGCGGCGCGATCAAGCGCATCACGCAGCGGCTGAACCCGCGCGTATGCCGCGTGGCGGCGCTGCCGGCGCCGAACAACCGCGAACGCACGCAGTGGTATTTCCAGCGCTATGTCGCGCATCTGCCGGCCGGCGGCGAAATCGTGCTGTTCGACCGCAGCTGGTACAACCGCGCGGGTGTCGAGCGTGTGATGAACTTCTGTACCGACGACGAATACGAGGAGTTTTTCCGTTCGGTGCCCGAGTTCGAGAAGATGCTCGTGCGCAGCGGGATCCAGATCGTCAAGTACTGGTTCTCGATCACCGACCACGAGCAGGAAGTGCGGTTCCAGAGCCGGATCGAGGATCCGCTCAAGCAATGGAAGCTGAGCCCGATGGATCTCGAGAGCCGCCGCCGCTGGGAAGCCTACACGGCCGCGAAGGAAGAGATGCTGCTTCGCACGCACATTCCGGAAGCGCCGTGGTGGGTCGTGCAGGCGGTCGACAAGAAGCGCGCGCGGCTGAACTGCATTCACCATCTGTTGCAGCAGGTGCCGTATCACGAGGTGCCGCACGCGCCGATCGACCTGCCGCCGCGCGAGCATCACGAGGACTACATCCGTCGGCCGGTGCCGGACGACATGATCGTCCCGGACACTTACTGACCGACCGACTGACCGGCGCCGGGATTCGTCCGGCCACGCGGGGAGCGCGGACGCGTTGCCCGCGCGTCACGTCGCCGGAAATCCCGAGCGCCCTTGCGTCAGGTCGAACAGCTCGGTTCTTGCCGCGGCTTCGGCGTTTTCCGGCAGCTTGATCGAGAGCTTCACCGTCATCCCGTACGCGCTGTCCACGAGCGTGTATCCGGCCTGTTCGATCCAGCGGCGCACGCGTGCCTCGTCCGGGTAGCCGATCTCGATCGCGAGCCGCGTGTAGCGGACACGTTCGACGCGCTCGGCGTCGAGCAGCGCCGATGCGATCGCATCCGTATAGGCCCGCACCAGTCCGCCCGCGCCGAGCTTCACGCCGCCGTAGTAGCGTACGACCGCGCCGAGCACGCCGTCGAGATCGTGATGGCGCAGCACTTCGAGGATCGGCCGGCCCGCGGTGCCCGACGGCTCGCCGTCGTCCGACATGCCCGATTGCCCACCCGCCAGCAACGCCCAGCATACGTGGGTGGCTGCAGGATGCTCGTCGCGCAGGCGCTGCAGCGCGTGCATCGCGGCGTCGCGATCGTCGACGGGGATCGCGAACCCGATGAAGCGGCTCTTGCGGATCTCGAGTTCGCGGATGCAGGTGGTGGCGAGCGAGTAACTCATGCGTCGCGAGATGAAAGGTGTAGGGAAATCAAGATGATGACGGCCGGCGATGCGTTGGATATCGACCCGCGCAGGCATCGGGCGGCGGCACGAGCGGGCGGGATGAAACAGGAATTTTACCGTGGCGCGCATCGACGCCTTTCGAAGCCGTCAAAACGCGATGCCGATGTGAATGCTCAGGTGCGGCCAAGCGCACCGGCTTGGCCACGGGACTCGACGTCCCGGATTCGAAGGCAGGTCCACCGGATCACGGTTGCCTTGACGTCTTGGCGCCGGCGTCGATCTGGAGCGCATACAGCTCGGCAACGTCGACCGCCCGACGGCTGCTGCGTTCGACCGATCCTTCTTTCGTCCACAGGAATGGATAGAAGCTGAAGCATTGATCCGTCGTCAGTCGCTGGACATCGGCCTGCCAGCCGGGCCAGCGCATGCTCGCGTAGAAGTCGCTCAACGTGTCGCCGAGCGACCATCGCACGAAGTCGCCGTACCCGATCCCGAGGGGCTCCCATTCCAGCGTGTCGGGTGCGAAGTAGTACACGGAGCCCGTGTCCTCCCCGAGTGCACCGCCGTTCAAGGCGAAGAATCCGCCGACGGCATCATCCGCGACCAACAGAAAGCCGGAGGAGCGTCCCTGATTCCAGCCGACGATGTCCCGGGGCAACGCGGGATGGCCCGAGCCGAGCAGACGAAGGTAGCCGCCGTCCACGAGCAGGCCGCCGGTCGAATAGGCGATGGCCCCCAGGAGCGATCGCGTGGTGACCTGAAGGGTGGACAGGATTTCGCCATTCCGGCCCGATGGCGGCAATATCTCGCAACGATCACGCGCTGCCGCCGACCACTCGATCAATGACGGCAGGGCGGATTCACGTTCGTTGACCAGTTCGTCCAGCGGACGCATGTGTCTTCTCTCCGGGTGGTTCGGTTCGGTATGGGTCGAGCCGGGACGATACGGCCTGCACCGGCTCGTGCGGCATCAACGCGCCCCGACCGACGAGCGCAGTGCCGCGCCGAGCGTGCGCAGTGCCTGCCGGGCGCGCGCATCGGTCAGGCTCGAGTGGAGCACCACGTCGCGCGTCGGCAATGGCGGCAGCCCGTATCGCGCACCGACGTCGACCGTGCCGGCGGGCGCCACGCGATGCCCGAGCGCCGCGACGGCCAGCCCCGCGGACACCGCCGCGCCGATCGTCGCGATGCCGCCGCCGACGAACACCTCCGTCCAGGCGACCCCGGCCTGGTCGAGCGCGCCGATCGCCATGCGGCGCACGCTGCAGGGCTCGGCTTGCGTGGCCAGCCGCAGCGGTTGCGGCGGATGGTACTCGAAATCCGTCGCGGCCATCCAGCCGAACGACTCCGACAGGATGGTTTCGCCGTCGAGCCGCCGGCTGTCGTGCTGCAGCGCGACGGCCGCGTCGAGCTGGCCGCGGTCGAATGCATCGAGCACGTCGCGCGACGCGGCGACGCGGATCTCCAGCACGAGCGTCGGCTCCGCTTCGCTCATGCGCCGCAGCAGCATCGGGAGATCGGCGCCGACGACATGGTGACTGACGCCGATCACCAGCCGCCGCCGGCCGGTGCCGAACGCGCCGACCGCACCGTGGTGGGCGGCCACCAGTTCGCGCGCCGGTTCCAGGAATGCGGTGCCGTCGGCCGACAGGCGAACCTGCCGCGGCGTGCGTTCCAGCAGGCGGCGGCCGAGGCCGCTTTCGAGCCGCTTGATCTTCAGGCTCACCGCGGACTGCGTCGTGTCCATCGCCTCGGCGGCCCGCGTGAAGCTCTTGAGGTCGGCGGTCAGCACGAACGCCTGCACGGCTTCGATGTCGAGCGTTTTCATCGCACACTCATTCATTGAGAAATCGAATCATTGAAATATTCTGCCATCGTATTTTCAAATGATTCAAGGTCTTCTACGCTGTTCTCGAGCCATTCGGAATCTCCGTTTCCCTTCAGGAGTCGATCATGCTGACCGCGTACTACGTGCACCGCCTGCCGGCGGATTACGACCTCGACATCATCCGCCATCGCGTGCGCGAGCGCGGCAAGCTCTGGGACGACACGCCGGACCTGGTGTTCAAGGGGTTCCTGCTGCGCGAGGCGGGCCGCTACGGTGCGACGGAAAACGGCTATGCGTCGTTCTATCTGTGGCGTAACGAGCAGGCGTTCGCCGGGTTCGTCACGGGCGGCCGGTACCGGGTCGTGACGGACAGCTTCGGCCGCGCGCCGATCGACGTGCAGGTCGCGCTCGATGCGCGCAAGGGCAGTGCGTCGACGGGGCGCTTCGTTCGTCTGGAAGCCGTCGATATTCCGGCGGATGCCGACCTCGAGGCGACGCTGGCGCGGGAGGTGGCGCGCAATCGCGAAGTGGCGGCGCGGCAGGGTGTGGTGGCGGCCGCGGTCAGCCTGGACTCGCTACGCTGGCGGCTCACGCGTGCCGTCGTCACCGAACACGAGCCGGACGACGGCGGCGCAGGCACGGTGTATCAGGTGCTGCATCTGGCGAGGCCGTTGCTCGATACGCTGGAAGGGAGCGGAGCATGACGACGGGCGTCGCGTCGCGATCGCGGGCCGGGCCGTCGGGTGCCGTGAGCGGCCCGGCATCCATGCGATTGCCGGCCGGCCTCGTGGTCGCCGCGCATCTGGCCGGGATCGCGGCGGGGATCGCCGCGATTGCCACGCTCGCGACGCTGCTGGCGCTACTGTTCCGGTGAGGATCGCCGGTGCGGACGGTGGAAGACGGAGGAGCCGGGCGCGACATGCACGGCTCCTCCGCTGGGTTGGCGCCGCTCAGTGCCCCTGCAACCGGATATCCCGCGACGACGCACCGACGTACACGGTGCCGCCCGGCACGAACCGCCAGCCGTTACGCGACGTATCCCACACGCTCTGCATGCGCGGCGATACGGTCACGCGTACACGCCGCGCCTCGCCCGGATTCAGCCGGATCTTCTCCCAGCCGACCAGCCGCTTCGGCGGTTCGTCCTTGTACGGCACGCCGAGATAGACCTGCGGGATCTCCGCACCGGCGACGCGCCCGTCGTTGCGTACCGTGAACGCGACGCTCAGCGACCCGTCCCACTGCTTCGAGACCGACAGCCCCGAATACGCGAAGTGCGTGTACGACAGCCCGTAGCCGAACTCGAACATCGGCTTGATGTTGCGCGCGTCATACCAGCGATAGCCCATGTTCAGCTTTTCCGCGTAGACCGGGTCGTTGTCGAACGTGCCGTTTTGCCCACAGGCCGGCGAATCCTGATCGCGCGCGGGGAAGGTGACGGGCAGTTTGCCGGACGGATTGACCGCGCCGAACAGCACGTTCGCGATCGCCTTGCCGCCGGCTTCGCCCGGATACCACGCCTCGACGATCGCCGACACGTTGTCCTTCCACGGCATCAGCACCGGATTGCCGCTCTGGACGACGACGATCGTATGCGGATTCGCGCGCGCGACGGCTTCGACGAGCGCGTCCTGATTCGACGGGTTCGCGAGGCTCAGGCTCTGCAGGTCGCCGAAATCCTCGCCGGCCGGCTGGGCCACCACGACGATCGCGACGTCCGAGCGGCCCGCGAGTGCCGCGGCCTGGTCGATTTCCTGCTGCGTATACGCACGGAACGGCGACTGCTGGTCGCTGTTGCCCGCATACGTGACCTGCGCGGCCGGCGCAAGCGCGCGGATGGCCGCGACGATCGGCACGTCGACCTTCAACCACGGATTGCGCCACCAGCTGCACCCGGTCGACGCGCCGAACGTCAGGCCGCCGCAACCCGCGAACGAACCCGACACTGGGTCGCGCGTGTTGCCCGAGCCGCCGCCGGACAGCACGGCCGCGTCCGCATGGCCGCCGATCACGGCAATGCGCGACAGCGCCGATGCCGCCAGCGGCAACTGATTGCCGTCGTTCTTCAGGAGCACGATCGACTGCTCGGAAGCGGCCTGCGCGAACCGGTTCGCGGCCGCGAAATCGATCGTGCCGCCGCCGGTGGCCGGATCGTCCATCACGCCGACGCGGATCATCACGGCGAGCTTGCGCCGCACCATGTCGTCGAGCCGTGCGGTCGACACCGAGCCGTTCGCGATCGCCTGCTTGACGGCCGTCGGCGTCAGGTACACGCTCGGCCCGACGTCCTCTTCCTCGTCGAGTCCGGCGTTGATCGCGGTGGCCGTGCTGTGCGTGGCGCCCCAGTCGGACTGCACCTGGCCCTGGAAGCCCCATTCGTTCTTCAGCACGTCGTTCAGCAGGTGAGTGTTTTCGCACGCGTATGTGCCGTTCAGCCGGTTGTAGCTGCACATCACGCTGCCGGGGCGACCGCGCTTCGCGGCGATCTCGAACGGCAGCAGGTAAAGCTCGCGCAGCGTGCGTTCGTCGATCTGCGTGTTGCCGCCCATCCGGCCGTGCTCCTGCTCGTTGCCCGCGTAGTGCTTGATCGTGGCGATGACCTTTTGCCGCTGCGTGGCGAGCGTGCGTTCGGCGAGCAGGTCGCCCGCGAGCAACGGATCTTCGCCGAGATACTCGAACAGCCTGCCACCGCGCGGCTCGCGCGCGAGATTGGTGCCGCCGCCGAGGCCCATGCCGAATCCTTGCGCGCGCAACTGGATCGCGACCTGCTTGCCGTAGTCGTACGACAGCCGGCGATCCCAGCTCGCGGCGACGGCGATCGTCGCGGGGAACGTCGTGCTGGCCTGCGACGTGCTGCCGGAGCCGGTCGCCGAGTCGACCATGTTGAGATCGGGAATGCCGAGCCGCGGCACGCCCTGGATATAGCCGGCGCCGCCACCCGGCACCTTGGACATTTCGTATTGCGAATGGATGAACTGTAGTTTCTCGTCGAGCGTCATCTTGCGCACGAGCAGGTCGGCGCGTCGTTGCGCGGCGGCCGACGCGAACGCATCGGTCGCATCGCCTTGCGCGTTGAAGTCGGCATCGCCTGCGTAGGCGGTGGTGCAGAGGGTCGCTGCCAGCACGACGGCCGGCCAGAGTGTGTCCCGCATGTTGCTCTCCTGATCGTATTGCCGATTGTTCGGATGATGTCTGGAGCTGCGCTCGTCCGGTGGATTCGCACCGGACGCATTCGGCTGGCGATGCAGGGTGGTTGCGCGTCGGCATGCCAGTCCGGGCGGGGAATCGTTACGGCCGGTTGGGCTCGACCGGTCAACGCGGGCGGCGACGCGCGGGCCGCCCGGCACTGCCGAATCGGATGTAGCGATTCTCTGCAGCGACTAATGGTATGAATGTAGTTTGACTACAGCATCGGTGTTTCTACCGATACGTACGATCTTTATCGGGCAGGGTCGCGCGGCGGGGTGGAAAAGCGGTCATCGTTCCCGACGGCGCGTGTGCGATCGGGTAAGAAGTACCCGGGGCAAGCGCGTGTGCGCCGGTTCGTTGCGTATGCATCGAACCGGGATTCGGTCATGTCACGCACTGTTCGTCGGGTATGCCGCTTCTATTCTGGAGTAGGGGCGCACGAACGATCGTGCACGGGTGTTCCCTTCGGATTCCCCCGTTTTCTTGACGTTTTTTCATCGAGATTGAATTGCGACGATACGGAGCGCGTGAATGACAGCAGAATTTCCGGCTACATATGTTGTGGGTAATGCAACGGGCCTGACCGCCCGACCGCTTCTGCAGGAACTGGTCGATCTCCCGATGAGCGTGAGGCGGTTCGGGGTGATGGGAGACGGCGTGACCGACGATACGGCGGCACTCCAGGTTGCGCTCGACGCCGGGATCCCGCTGTACTTTCCGCCGGGAACTTACCTGTACAGCAATACGCTGACTGCAACGGCGTCGATCATGGGAGCCGGGTGGGATTCGATCCTGCAGTGCACGACACCGCAAGGCGAAAATTCGGTGATTTACTGGCGCAACGCCAGTCGTTTCAAAATCCGGGATCTGCAATTCTTTTCGAAGAATTCGACCGCGTACTATCCGGACGAGAACGCGGGTTCACTCAACCTGCTGGATTGCAGCCAGTTCGAGATTTCGGGATGCAAGTTCAACAACTCGGCCGGCGGTGGCGCGATCATGCGCAGTTGCGTCAACGGCAAGGTGTTCGGCAATACCCTGCTCGACGTCTGGCATGACGGCATCCATGTCACGAAGGCCAGTTCCGACATCACCATCACGAACAATGAAGTGATCAACGGCGGTGATGACGCGTTTGCGGTGGTGGGCTATTTCAACGAGGGTGTCCGGCCCTGCCGCGTCACGATCGCAAACAACCGGGTTGTTGGAACCAAATACGCGCGGGGCATAGCGATTGTCGGGGCGCAAGAAATCACGGTGACCGATAACCAGATCTATAACCCGATGGCAGCCGGTATTTATGTCGCGTCGGAGTTGACGAGCGTCTACCAGTCTTACGGCAACGACAATGTGACGGTCGCCAACAACGTTCTGGATACGTGCGGCGTGCAATCCAATATCGGTGCAATCGTCAATTCGCCAAACGGGCCGCTCGGTTATGGGGCATTGGTCGTGACCGCGACGGCCGGATTCAATAACTCGAACATCACGATCGTCAACAACACGATCAAGAACGCTGCGGGAACGCCGATCGGACTGTGGCAGCCGGCCGGAAGCAACATCCACGTCAACATTTCGCAGAATACGATCACAAATGCGTGGGACCCGAACAACAAGAACGGTTTTCCGTTGACGACGATCGGTGCGACGTCCGCATCGACGACGCTGAACTTTGCCAATACCCCCGGCGTCGCTGTCGGCATGATGGCCTGGTATTTCGACGGGTCGACAAGCGTACCGATCGGCACGGTCGTATCGGCAGGCGTATCGACTGTGACGCTGAACCGCAGTGCGACCGTGCCGAGTGGAGGGACCGTGATCTTTTCCGGTGTCGGCCTGTTCGGTGCGACGATTCGGACCACCGCGGCGGCCCTGAACGGTGCGACATCGTTGACGTTCGCCACGACGACAGGTGTCGCCTGCAACGACAACTACGGTTTCGGGTCGCCCGGAAACGAAACGACAGGTGTGTCGATCGGGCAGGGTGTCAGCGGGGCCAACATCGCGGCCGGAACCTTCGTGACCGGCGTGACGGCGAATTCCGTCACGCTGAGCAAGGCGACGACCGGCACCGTGGCGAGCGGTGCTTCCATCGTCTTTACCCCGATGGTCTGCATGACGACTCAGACGATCAAGACCTCGGCCGCGGCGGCGGCTGGAACCAACACGCTGACGTTTACGCCGTACCCGTCGGCACGCGGCTGTGCCGTGGGGCAAGGTGTATCCGGAACGAATATCCCGGTCGGCACTTACGTGACGTCGGTTTCCGGTAACGGAAATGGCCCGACCGTGACACTGTCCAGCAATTTCACGGGTAGCGGAATCGCCAGTGGCGCGTCAATCACGTTCACCGGAACCGGCGGACTCAGCGCCGTTTCCGGAATCACGCTGTACAACACGCGAGGGTGCATCGTCTCGAAGAACCAATTGTCCGGCATCTCGAAGGACGGAATCTACGTGGATGGATCGTGCGCGTCGTTCACGGAGATCAGCGGCAATACTGGCGAGAATATCGGCTGCTGCAACGGCTTTGCCCGCCTCATCACGGTCGGGGCGCTCGCGGCCGGGGCGTCGCTCAAGTTGCGGGGAAACTATATGGCCCAGCCGGTCAATTATCCCCGTGCAATCGACGCGCTGATCTCGTCGAACTCGTGGGCCTACACGTCGTGGAGCGAAGACAACATCGCGCAAAACGGTTTTGTCGGTTTCGGCGTGCAGTTGATACCGGTTCCGCAGGTGGTGGGTGCGTCACCGTGGACGTTCGCGAACAGTTACCCGAGCGCGGTCAGCCTGTCGGTCACCGGCGGCACCGTGTCGTCGATCGGCGTGTCCCGAAACGGGCAAGCGTCCTATGCGTGCGGATTGACGAACGGGTTGATCGATCTCAAGCCTGGCGATGCGATGACGGTCACCTTTAGCGTGGCGCCGAGCGTCACGATGATTCCGAGACTGGGGCAGTAACGCGCGTCTTCGCGTCGAAATCCGGGCGGGGACGGCAAGCCGGGATCATGCCGATCCGACGGGTCGGTGGGACGGCTTCAGGACGCGCCTGAGACAGCTTTGAGAGGTTCGAAACAAATGCGCCGCTCGGTGGGCCGCATTCAACGTTTTCGTCAACCTTCATCAAGCGTATTCATCAACCGCATGTCGAGGATCGATATGGCATTCCAGCTTCAGGATCGTGTTCAGGAAACGACGACGACCACCGGTACGGGGGCGCTCTCTCTGGCGGGTGCAATGACCGGATTCCGTTCGTTTTCGTCTGTTTGTGCAAATGCCGATACCTTCTATTACGGGTTGCAGGCCGTGACCGGTGCCGGTGCACCGAGTGGCAACTGGGAGATCGGAATCGGCACATACAACGCGAGCGGAAACACGCTGTCGCGTACCACCGTGCTGGCCTCGAGCAACGGCGGGATCGCCGTGAATCTTGCAGCAGGTACCACGCAGGTATGGATTGCTCAGCCGGCGGCACTGCCTGCCAATTTGCCGGTCAGCGCCAAATACTTTGGCGCGAAGGGAAATACGAGGATCGTCAACGATGGTGTGACGACGTCAGGGTCGACGGCGATTTCGTCGGCATCGGCCGCGTTCACGGTGTCGGACGTCGGCAAGCGTATCGATATTGCGACGACCAATGCAAGTGGCGTCGCGACGCTTGTGGTCTCCACGACGATTGCGGCATTCGTCAGCGCAACACAAGTGACGCTCGCGAAAGCAGCCGGTGCTTCCGCCACGGCGGCGAATGTGGTCTACGGCAGCGACGACGGCCCGGCCCTGACGGCTTGGTTGAACTACCTGATGACCATCTGGCCGGTCAAAGGCGATCTTCCGGCCGGGGTCTACTATTCGGGTACCGCGCTGCCCGCGATCACGAAGCCGATCGCCCTGTTCGGGCATTCGGCGCGTACCTCGATCATCCAGTTTGGCGCCGGGGTCACCGGTCAATGCCTGACAGTACTGAACGCGGGTTTCAATAACGAAGCAACGGACCTCCCGCAAACAGGCAACGTATCCTGGACATCCAACACGGCCGTCCTGGCCGGTTGCGTGCTGCGTGACTTTACCCTTCAGGGCAATCGCGCGTGCACGTCGCTTCAACATGGATTGGTATTGCAAGGCAACGTGGACTGGCTCGACGTCGCGCACGTGAACTGCCTGTATTTCAGGGGCGGCGGTGTGCTGTGGATGGATACCGGAAGCGGATCGACGCAAGCGCGCGCCAACGTACGCGAAGTCAATCTGGATACGATGAAGATCAGGCATTGCGGCGACGTGTCGACGAACACGCCCAGCCTTGGCATCTATCTTGACGACAGTCCGGCCGCCGCCGGATCCGATTCGTCGAACCTGTTCAACCTGAACAATATCGACATCATCTTCAGTTACGGCACGGCGCTCGCCGTGCAGGACCGGCACACGTCGAATACCGGCTTTCCGCTGTACGGCATCCAGGCGCGCAACATCGTGCTGCATGATCGCATGACGACGATGGGCCTGAGCGGAGGGCGCATGTTCAGCGTCATCGGACAGGTTACCAACTGCCTGTTCGACATCAACTTCCCGTTGAGTGCGCGCAACGACTATGCGGCCGAGATTCTGCCGAACCCGAATTTCAATGTTTATCCGACCGACAACGAATTCACCTTTGCATTCCCGAAGACGGTCAAGGGCGTGATCGTCGGGAACGTCGGCTATAACACGATCAGGTTCAGGAATTACTTCGGATGTGCTGAAGCGGTCTATATCGCCACCGAGAGCCCATACAATCTGAGAATCGATTGCGAGACCGACAGCGTGTTCCAGCAGATCACCACGGCCCTGATGCTGACCGGTACGGGTGCCGTGCCGATTCCGGGCTGGTCGTTCGGCACGACGCCGAACCTGTCGATCTTCATGCCGGTGAATGCCGTCAACGGGACCGGCGACACGACACTGGCGACGATCTTCGGGATCACCGGCACCATTACGCGTTCCGGAAGCGTGACGGCAGGAACGGACAGTTATACGTTTACGCCGTCTTCATCCAATACCTCGTATATCCCGGCCGGCGAATACTTCTCGAAGATCTGCGTCGACGCTTCGCAAGGCAACGGTGTCGCCGGTCGCTACAAATATATTCCTGAAGACCGCTACGGGCGCGCAGTCAATAGCGCATGGGCAAGCGGGCGCCTTCTGCAAATGTGGCCCTGGCAGTTTCACATCGAGAATGCAACCGGGCTCGTTCGGTACAGCTATGGTGTGCCGACGGCCGACAGCGCCGGCAATGCGATGGCGGTCTGGGCCAATGGCTTCGTCGGCACTAGTTCGACGCCGAGTGTGACCGGAATCAGCAAGCTGACGGCGAACTATGCGCTGCCGACGACGCTGACGAACCTTGTCGGCGGGATTGACGGTCAGTCGATCAAGATCGTTGCGACCAACGGGAACTGCACGATTGCGAACAACGCGAACATCCAGACGGCAACCGGGGCCAACGTCGTCATGGCGACCGGTCAGGTTCTGACCTTGACTTTCGACGCAACCCTGAACAAATGGTGTAGCGGCTGACAAGACCGTCATGGAGACTTCGTGACTCGGCCTTCCACGCCAACGCGCACCGATCGGTGCGCTTTTTTTTGCAACGACGGATCCGGCGACCGCGCTTGCGGTAGCCGGGCGACGGTTTCCGGTGGTGGGGTCAGCGTAGCGGGGCGTGAGCGTCTGGGGCGATCGGATGCTTGTATGAAGATTGGCTTTTGGTGAGGTTGCTCACATACACGCGGTGCCGGACAGTGTTCAATCAGGTATCAGCGCGTGAGCACCCCGGCCGGAGCACGACCGGCCAGGCGGTGTCGGCGCGTGGTGCGCGGGGTCGTATCGGGCGACGATTGACGCTGCGATGCAGGTGGCATGGGGTGCGCCGGCTGACCGGCTGCAGACGAGCGCGACAGGGTATCGCTCATGACGACCTGTACGGATCGACGTGCAATGCAAGGGCCGCGCGGCTATGCAACGCGAGTCGTGCCGGCAAGCGTAATGCGGCAATCCGTCATGTCGGCGGGTTCCAGCACAGTTTGGAAAGACGCGATGTCAACTACTACACAAACCAGATCGAGGATCGGTTCACCGCGACTGCTCGCGGCGGCGGTGACCGTGTGTGCGCTGAGCGCATGTGCATTTGCGCCCGGCATGACGTACCGCGCGCCGGCCGAACGCGACGCGAATGCACGCGTGGGCGTCGCCGCGTCGGGTGCGGGCGGCCTCGACGGCGTACAGAACGTGTCGAGCGCGGACCTGATCGAAATCACGCCGGCATTCGTCGAGCAGCAGCACGCCACACGTTCCGCCAGCGTCGACGCGGAAGTCCGGCACCTGTTCGGCACGCCGAGGGCGTACGTCATCGGTCCCGGCGACGTGCTGAACATCGTCGTATGGGATCACCCCGAACTGAACCTGCCGACGGCCCAGGCGACGAATGGCGACAACATCGGTACCAACTCGGTCGCGGCGGGCTACACGGTCGACGCGAGCGGTAACGTGCAATTCGCGTATGCCGGCCTCGTGCACGTCGCCGGGATGACCGAAGCGGAGGCGCGCACGGCACTGACCAGACGACTCGGCGAATATGTGCGCAAGCCGCAGATTGCACTGCGCATCCAGGCATATCGCAGCAAGCGCGTGTATCTCGACGGCGAAGTTCGTACGCCCGGGTTGCAGATCGTCAACGACATGCCGATGACGCTGCCCGAGGCGATCGATCGCGCGGGCGGATTCACGACCGCGGCCGATCGGTCGCAAGTCGCGGTGACACGCAGCGGCAAGACGGTAAATGTGAGCCTGCCGGCGATGATTGCGGCCGGTGTGAATCCGTCGAACATCCTGCTGCGCGACGGCGACCTGGTGCGCGTGCGTGCGACGAGCGAAGCGAAGGTGTTCGTGCTTGGCGAGGTGTCGCGCCCGGCGACGCTGACATTGACCGACGGGCGAATGAGCCTGGGCGAAGCGCTCGGCGACACGGGCGGCGTGAGCCAATACACGTCCGACGCGCGGCAGATTTACGTGGTGCGCCGCGGGCCCGACAACCGGCCGCTGGTCTATCACCTGGACGGGAGTGCGCCGGCATCCTACGCGCTCGCCGACCAGTTCGCGCTCGAGCGTCGCGATGTCGTATTCGTCGACGCGTCATCGCTGGTGCGCTGGAGCCGTGTCGTGAACCTGCTGATTCCGTCTGCGGCGCAGGGAGCGCTGACCGCTCGCGCCGTTACGCCGTGAAGCGCGTTTCGGATGCCGCCGTCGCGATGTTCCGGCCCGCTTCGAGCGCAGTGCGGCGGAACGTATTGAAAATGTAATGTGACGTACGCAATACGTCAGAAATGGATGGTCTACTACCCGTAGACATTCGAGCGGGGCCGTCTGCCCGACGCATCGAGGTCATCCGGCGTGAAAAATGGCGATATGACGGAATGCGAATGAAGGACATTCTCGGAAGCAGTCTCAACGACGAAGCGCAGGCGGATCGGGGTGGTCCGCGGCGAACGCTCGCACGTCAGGCGTGCGCGTCCCTTCGTTCAGGCGAGTAGCGATCGACCACTTGCCCCATGGCCTGCGGCAAGCACGCATTGAAATCCGGCCTGTCAGACACTTAAAACAAGGACCAAACCATGACACCCATCCAGTTCGATGGATGCGTCGGCTGGCTTCACGAGGGTAATCGATCCCATGGCATCGTGATTTGCGAACCGCTCGGCCACGAGGCGCTCTGGCTTCATAAACTGGTACGCTCACTCGCCGAGCATCTCGCGGATCGTGGCTTTCCGGTGCTGCGTTTTCACTATCCTGCAAGCGGTGATTCGCTCGGCGACGAACAGGACTCGGATCGCTTCGAGCGGATGCTCGAGGGCATCCGGCAGTCCGTTCTCACGCTGCACGAGCGCGTAGCGCCAGACAGCCTGACGCTCGTCGGCATACGCGCCGGCGCGGCGTTGGCGCTCCTCGCAGCCGAGGGTATGCCGCGGCTCACGCGTTTCGTCGCAATTGCGCCGGTCGTTCGCGGCCGCGGCTACGTACGCGAGCTTTCCCTCGTTGCACAACGTTGGCTCGATAACGTGCCGCCGACCGTACGGGATGCGGTGCGCGACGAACGGCCGTTCAATGTACTCGGTCACGCCTATCCCGACGATCTCGTCGATGCACTCCGGCGCATCGACCTGTGCCATGCTGCGGCGAACATGCGCACGTTGCCGGCACGCGCGTTGCTCGTCGATGCGCCGTATGGCGACAGTGCCGCATTGTCGGACGCGCTGCAGGCGCGCGGTGTCGCGGCGAGCGTTCATACGTGTCAGGATTGGTCGGTCGCGATGCGCGAACCGCTCTGGTCGAGGTTGCCCGATGCGCTCCCCGATACGATCGCGAACTGGATCGAGGACGGTGCGGATACGGTCGCACGCGTCCCCCGTGCGCCACGCCCGGTATCCGACGTCGTACTGGCGGGTAAGGGCAGCATCGAACACTTGATACGTGTCGGCCCGCAACAACTGGTCGGCGTGTTGAGCGAACCGGCCGGCGACAGGCTATGCATCGGTGCGCCCACACTGCTGATCGCCAATACGGCCGCCAATCCGCGCATCGCCGACGGACGGCTTGCCGTTCGGCTGGCGCGGTCGCTCGCGGCGCTGGGCATCCGCAGCCTGCGGTTCGATTCGAGCGGCATCGGCGACAGCAGTGAGCGTGCGCGTGACGACCAGACGGACATTCCGTACTCGGACCAGGCGGTTGGCGACATGGTTGCCGCCGCGCGCTGGCTGAAAGAAGCGGGACACCACAAGATCGTTGCGTTCGGGATCTGCTCCGGGGCGTACGCATCGCTTCACGCGGCCGCGCGGGCGCCCCTGGCCGGCGTGATCGCGGTCAATCTCCCGGTTTTCATCTGGCCGCGTGGGCAGACGCTCACGAATGCCGTCAATAACCAGACCAATTCGATGCGTGGCTATGCCGCATCGTTGCGCAATCTCGACAAGTGGCGCCGCCTGCTGGCCGAGGGGCGCGACCTGCGTCCCGTATTGCGCGCGCTTGTCCGCTTCGTTTCGGATGTCATGACCGTACCGGTCAGGCGCTTCATGGAGCGTGTTGGCCGGGGGGGCGGCAAGGACACGCCCCGTGGCTTGCTGCGTGACATGTCTGCGCGCGGCATCCAGACGCATCTGATCTACGGTACGTTCGACGCGGGTGTCGACGTCGTAGTCCGGAATTTCGGCTCGGCGTCCAGCGGTGCGTTCGCGCACTTGCCGAATGTATCGGTCGACACTCAGGATGCGCTCGATCACTCGCTGCGCGGCACGGCTGCCGCGCAATACGTGATCGATCGATGCACTGCGTTGCTGACCGACTGGCATGCGCCGGCAGTGTCCGCCGTCAGCGCCGGAGCCGTCGCGAAACCGAAAGCGGAAACGAAGACGGAACGCGCGATCCAATAGCACGTCGGCGTGCGCCGAACCGACGCAAACACGGTGGAGTCGGCCATTTGCGGAGGGCTGAACGTCTGGCAGAGGGGCGGCGCCCGGGACGTAACACGCCCCGATGCGTCGGGACGCCCGTTTGAAACCGCCCGTAAGTAATCGTGCGAACAGATCCCGGACTTCCGAAACACTATCGTGGCGGTATCCATTTCTCCTGTCGTCGCGCCTGTGAGGGGGGCGGCGCCACGAGGCCGTTCAGGAATACCGATGCAACGAAATCGCCACGAATGCCGAAACACGAGCACATGCTGCGGTCTGCAGGCCGAGCATGCAGGAGGGCCTGGTACGGGCTCGCGGAAAGGGCGAACCGCGCCGCCTCCCGCGTACGCGGGCCGTGACGACGCGTCGCGTTCACGGTACGACGTCCGTTGAGGCCCGTCGTGACGCGCGTGTTGATCATCAACGACTTCGTTCGCAGGGGCGGGGCCGAAGAGGTATATCGGGTATCGGTCGACGTGCTGCGCGCCCGCGACGGCGTCGTGGTCGAAACCTTCGACGAGCACACGCTCCCCGATGTCGAAGACAGCCGGCGTTCGCGTGCGTGGTCGCCAGCCGCTGCACGTGCGCTCGTCACGCTGCTCGAGCGATTTCGTCCGCAACGGATTCTCGTGCACAACTATCACAACCTGTTGTCGAGCGCGATCCTGCCCGTGCTGGCGCGCTACAAGCGGCGGTCGGGATGTGGCTTGTACCTGACCGCGCACGACTACCATCTGTTGTTCTACAACCCGAGCCTGATGGTCTATTCCCGGGGAACGGCGCGGCCGTTGTCTCCGGACGAGCTGCGTCGCGTCCGGCGTCTTGCGCTCACGGCCAGTCCGCGCGGTTTTCTTCACGACCTGGGGAAGAAGTTGCACTGGCATGCGGTCAAGGCGCTGTTCGACCCGATCAGCCTGTTCGACGAGATCCTCTGTCCGAGCCCCTTCATGCGCGACCTGATTGCGCGGTCCGGTCGAACGCCTGCCACGCTGGTGCCGAACCCGATCGACGCCACGCTGGTGCCGCGCGCGCCGAAGCCGGCGAAGGGCGATCGTCTCGATCTCGCGTTTGTCGGTCGCGTGGAACCGGACAAGGGCCTTGCGCAGTTCCTTGCACGGATGACCGAATCGGCAGGCGATGCGATTGCGTCGCTCACTGTCTACGGTGACGGATCGGAGCGCGGCAACCTGGAACAACGGTACGCGGCACTCGTCGAATCGGGGCGGTTGCGTTTCGCAGGACGTCTCGATCACGACACATTGTTCGCCGCACTGCCCATGCACGATGCGCTCGTGTTGCCGTCGATCTGGGTGGAGAACGCGCCCCTCGTCATTGTCGAAGCCGCAGTACTCGGCCTGCCGGCGCTCGTCCACGACATCGGGAGCCTGTCGACCTTCGGCGACGAGATCGGCAACAAGATTCGCTACCGGGATACGCCTGACGGCTTCGCGCGCGCACTGGCCGAACTGCGTGCGCACCTCGACAGCGAGAAACGACGCTACGACTGGACGCGTTACTCGGTCGACTGCTATGCGTCGTCGCTGTACACCGTACTCGGTATCGGTAGGGACAGCCCGCGCACGTGGGCACATTGACGGTCGGTGCACTGTTCATATTCAGCCCGGAAAGCACGATGACCGCCGTCCGAAAAAACTTTGCGTTGTTGTTTTCGCTGCAAATCTCGACCTATGTCATACCGCTCATCACGTTGCCGCTGCTGACGCGCGTGCTCGGCCCGCAACAATACGGAACGCTGTCGTTCGTGCTTGCGGTTGCAACGTACTTCATCAACCTCGCGAATTACAGTTTCGACCTGACTGCAACGCCGCGTGTTGCGCTCGCGAAGGACAGGGGGGAGCGATCACGCATCTTCTGGACGACGGTTTGCGCCCAGTGGCTGATTACCGTTGCCGGCTTCGCCGTGCTCATCGCGCTGACGATGCTGATTCCGCATTTCGCGGCGGAGCGCACGGCACTGCTCATCGGATTCGGGATGGCGATCGGTGCCGCGCTGACACCAGGCTGGTATTTTCAGGGAATCCAGCGGTTGAGCGTGTACAGCGTCACGGTAGTCGCATACCGTGCGCTCAGTGTCGCCGCCTTCTTCCTGTGGGTTCGCACGCCTGACGATCTCCTGCCTGCCGTCGCGATCAACGCGGCGGTACCGTTGCTGTGCGGGATCACGTTGCTGGCCTATCTCTTCCTTCAGCGCGAGATCGAAGGGGTGCGCGTACGGTTTGCCGATATCGTGACTGCGCTGCAAGGCGGTTTTCAGGTGTTCCTCGCGTCGACGTCGATCTCGTTCTACGCGTCGACCAATACCGTGCTGCTGAGTATCGTCTCGGGTAACGTCGCCGCCGGCTATTTCGCTGCGGGTGACAAATTGATCCGGGCAGCGGTCGGCCTGTTGCAGCCGCTGCGGGCCTCGACCTATCCACACATTACCTATCTGATGCATCACGCGCGCGACGAGGCATTCGCGTTCCTGCGCAAGCTGATCGTCGTGCAGGGTGCGCTCGTCCTGGCCATGTCGGCCGTCATCTACGCGTGCGCGCCGATCGCTGTCCGGATTCTGTACGGCAGCTCATTCGCGCCGACGATCGGCGTGCTGCATTGCCTGGCGCTCGTGCCGTTCATGGCATGCATGACGGATCTGTTCGGCGTTCAAACGATGCTGCCGCTCGGCATGAAGCGCGCCTTCAGCATCATCCTGATTTCCTCCGGCATGTTGAATGTGACGTTGCTGCCGCCGCTTGCCATGCTGTTTGCCGAGCGGGGTGCGGCTATCGCGGTGTTGATCACGGAAACGGCCGTCGCTGTCGCGCTTGCGTATGTCCTCCGTCGCGAACGGGTCGGCGTCGTCGATATATCGGTGCGTTCGGGTTGACGCGATTCGCGCCATGAATACACGACGCAGGGGGCAGGATCGTGGCGAGATCCGGTCGCGCCGCAGGCACGGAAAGTGTGAGGTGTCGAACGTTTCGCCGGATTGCGCCCGCCTATACTGGCCTGACATGAGCGCAGGCCGGCGACGCTTCGCCGCGCCTGATCGGCGCGATTCGCACGGGGCGGCTTGCGCGAACCATGTCGCGTGCCACGCCTTCGCGTCGCTCCGCTCGAAAACAGGTGTATCCAGCATCATGAACGGAAACCGATCGATTAACCGGCTCTGGGCCGCCACTTTCATGATCGCGATCGCGAGCGAGGTCTTTTCCGGCGCGATTCGCTATTACACGTCGCTCGCCGGCATTTCGATGCTTGGTTATCTGCCCAAGGCGATGATGGTCGGCTGCATCGTGCTTGGCCTCGCGATTCGACCGCGTATCGATATGCTGCTCGTCGGAAGTTACCTGGCCGTACAACTGTGCGTTTCGCTCGCGAACGGCGTCAGTCTCGTCGCCGCGTGTTTCTGGGTCTGGACGGTCGCGCCGTTGCTGTTCGTGCTTCTCATGCCGCCCGGCACGCTTGACATGCTCGAGTCGAATTCGATCCGGTTCGCGTTCATCGTGTTGACGACGGCATGCTGCGCCGGCGTCATGCTCAACGGGTTGGTGCACCTGCCGTGGGTGGGCGGGAGCATCGACGTCGACGGCGTCAATGTGCAGCTTGCTTCGTCCAATTACGTCGGTACCGTTCCGCGCCTGCCCGGTTTCGGTAGAAGCAGCGCGACAACCGGCCTCGTGATCGGCCTGCTGACCACGTGGCTCGTCCCGCGCCTGCGCCATGCGATGGCGGTCGTGGTGCTGCTCGCCATGTCGGCGGCCGCCATCTGGGCCACGACCAACAAGACGACACTCATTGCACTCTCGCTCGTATTGCTCTGTTTCGCCACGCTGAAAACGACAGGCCTGAGGCGCGCCTGTATCGTCCTGACCGCACTGGTGATCGTATTGCCTGTCGCGGGATGGGTGATCGCCGCGACGACCAACGTCGGTGTTCCCGATACGGGATCGCTCGCTTCGATGCAGGACCGGTTGTTGAACACCTGGCCGAAGCTGCTCGACGGCATGGCGAGCGCAAACCTGCTCTGGTTCGGTGTCGGGCCCGGCGGCTTCGGTTCGGCGACGGCGTACTATACGGCCGATTTCGGCTTCAATACCGGCTACTCCGATAATGCGGCGCTCTATGTCGTCGCGAATCTCGGTGTGGTGGGAGCCGTGCTCGTCATGCTCGTATTCGCACAGCGCGTGCTTGCAAGTCGTGCCGACGACCCGCGCGCATGGCTGATGCTGCTCTTCGTGCTGTTGAGCGGCGTGACGACCGACATCTTCGAAGCGCTTGGCTGTCTGCTTTTTACGGGCATCGCGATTCGCACGCTGACCATGCATGCCGGCCGCGAGTGTCTGACCGGTCGCGACGCGCCGGAGCGTGCGGTGAACTGGGCGGGCAGTCAATGAGCACGGCCGTTCATTCTGCACGCGCAAGGCGCTGGGCGAGGTGGTTCGCAAGCGCGCTGCTCTGGGTCGTCGTCATATCGACCGCGTCGAATTCCGCTGGCTCGGACGAACCGGCTGTCGTCCTGCCGAATGCGACACAGATGACGGCGCTGCCGTTCGTCGCCCTCCCGCGCTTTTTCGACACGCGAGCGAATTCGGGGGTAGCGATCCACGAGATCGACGATCCGGCGCTGCTCGACGCGGTACGAGATGCCGGATTCTCGTTCGTCCGTACCGACCTGTTCTGGGATTCGGTGGAAACACCGAGAGGCTGGGATTTCTCGCGCTACGATGCACTCGTCGCCAACCTGCGCGCGCGCCGGTTGGGGGCGCTGTTCATCCTCGGCTACGGACATCCGCGATACGCGCCCAAGCAGCCGCCGACGTCGCCCGCACAGATCGACGCATTCGCCGAGTATGCGACCCAGGCAGCGAGGCACTATCGCGATCAGCCCGTACGCTTCGAAGTCTGGAATGAGCAGGATCACAAGGACTACTGGCTCGCGTCGCCTTCGCCGGCCGCGTACCGAAACCTGCTGGAAGCGACCGTACGGGCGGTCAAGGCCGCGAATCCGGATGCAGTCGTTGCGACGGGGGGCGTTCAGCAGGTGGACATGACTTTCATCCGTGCGGTCGGCGATATCGGCAGCGCATCGCAGCCCGCACCCGACGCGGTCAGCGTGCATCCGTATCGGCAGAATGCGCCGGAGACCGCGCTGGGCGACTATGCCGCGCTCGCGCGCGATCTCGCCACCTATCACACGGTTCCCGCGATCTGGGCCACCGAGTGGTCGTATCCGACCTATGCATACAAGTACGTGTCGCACACACGTGACGGTCACGATCCGGTTGCGCGTGAACGCCAGGCGCGCTACGCGGTGCGGCGCCTGCTGGTTGACTGGATCGCGCAGATCGGGCTCACCGCCTACTACGACATGCGCAACGATGGTCGCGATCCGAAGAACATGGAGCACAACTTCGGCTTGCTGGACGCCGACAACACGCCGCTGCCGGCGTACGTCGCGGTTCGCCATCTGTTCTCGTTTACCGCGAACGCCCGCGCCGCACGACTGTTTCTCGATCCGGTCCGCCGCTTCGCCGTCCTGCAATTGCGTGCCGAAGGCGTCGTGAAATACGTGGTCTGGTGCTATGGAAACGACAAAGCGGTCGACGTCGACCTGTCGCAATTTCCCGTTGCCGGTACGTTCGCATCCGACCTTTATGGAGCGTCGCTCGACATCACGGGGCGTCGGCTGACACTACGCGAAGAGCAGGGCCCGGTGTTCATCGTCTCGGCGACTGGCCGATAGCCGGCAAGCAGGATCGAAAACGGTCGCCTCATTCAGAAAACAAACATGATATCCAACGCACGAAACATCCAGGCCCCGCAGCGGGCACCGGACGAATCCGGGATGACGCAGCTTTGGCAAGCCGTCAAGCAGCATCGCCGCCTGTTCTTCGCAACGATCGGCGTCACGTTCGTCGCGGGCGTGCTGTACGCGCTACTGGCCACACCGCAGTATCGCGCCGAAGCACTGCTGCGCGTCCAGACCAAACCCGGTTCGTCGATCAGTTCGCTCTCGGACGTCTCCGGAACGATCGCAGCATCGCCGTCTGCCTCCGACGAAAGCGAGATGCTGATTTCGCGCGCGGTCATCGACAGCGCAATCGATGCGACCGGTGCCGATCTGGATATCCGCAATGCAAGCCGGTTTCCGGTGATCGGCTCATTCGTTGCGTCGCGCTTCGATGCGGACGACACGCTCGCGCCGGCGCCGCTCGGGCTGACCGGTTACGCGTGGGGCGGCGAGCGGCTCGACATCGGTGAATTCTCGATTCCTGCGAATGCGCTTGGCGATCGATTCAGGATCGTCGCGGACGACGCGAACACCTGGACGCTCCAGGACGACGACAACCGTACGCTTGCGCACGGCAAGGTCGGTGAAACGGTGCCGTTCCGGCTGCCCGGCGAAAGTACGGCCGGCCGGTTGCGCGTCGACGTGCTGCGCGCGCGTCCGGGTATCGCATTCACGGTGCGCAAGCAGCCGGAGCCGCTCGTATACGAAAACGTATCGAAGCATCTGAAGACGGTCGTGCCGAACCGCGACTCGACGCTGGAGTCGCCTTCGATGATTCGGCTCAGCTACCAGGCGGATAGCGCGCGGGAAGCGAAGAACATGGTCAACGCGATCGTGCAGCAGTATCTGCAGCGTGATCTTGCGTTTCGAACCGATCGTGCGCGACGCAATCTCGACTCGCTGCGCCAGCGGCTGCCGGTCCTGAAGCAGGACTTGCAGAAGGCCGAGGACGATCTGAACCGGTACCGGACGCAGAACGGTGCGATCGACGTCGATCAGCAAGGCGCCGCGCTGATCACCCGCCTCAACACGCTGGCAGAACACCAGACCGCGTTACAGATCTCGCTGGACGACGTCAGACAGCGCTTTCTGCCAAAGAGCTTCCAGTACCAGACCGTGCAATCGCAGCTTGACCAGGTGAAGCGCGAGATCCGTGACACGAGCGCAACGGCGGCCAGGTTGCCCACGACGCAGCGCGAATTCGTGCGGTTGTCACGCCAGGTGACGATCGCGACGCAGCTCTACACGAGTGTGCTGACCAACGCGCAGCAGCTCGAGCTCACCATTTCCAGCGCGTCGCCGGGCGTGACGGCCGTCGACTGGGCGGTTGCGCCGTTCCGTCCGGTCTGGCCCAAGCGGGGCATCGTCGTGCTTGGCGCACTGCTGGCTGGCGTGTTCCTTGCACTGACGGGCGTGCATCTGCTGTCGCTGTACCGGCGTGAACTGCATTCACCGGCCGCGCTGGCGAGATTGACCGATAGCCCCTGTCTCGCGATCGTGGCGTCGTCGCCGGCATTGGCAGCGCTGCCCGGCGGGCCGCGCCCGACCGCGTTGCCGTTGGCCGCGGCACATCCCGACGATGCGGGTATCGAATCCGTGCGTGCATTGCGAGCGAGCCTGAAGGCCGCGCTCGCGACGCATGGCGATGACAGCGAGCGTGGCAAGGTCCTGCTGCTCACGGGGGTGACGGCGGGCGTCGGCTGCAGTTTCGTGTCGTCGAATCTGGCGTATCTGTTGGCGGGAACGAACGCCAGCGTGCTGCTGATCAACGCCGACTTGCGTGTTTCGTCGATGGCCGGGGGGCCGGGCCTCGCGCAGGTGCTCGACGGCTCGGTGTCGCCCGATACCGTGACGCTGCCCGTCGCGGGCAGCCACCTGTCGATCATGCCGGCGGGTGCTCCGGTCAAGACGTCACCCGGCGAGTTGCTGGAAGGATCCGGTTTCATGACACTCATCCTGGCGATGCGCGAGCAATACGACTTCGTCGTCATCGACGGGCCGCCGCTGCTGCCGAACAACGATGCGCTCGGCATCGTCGGCGTGAAGTGCGACGCGCACGTCCTTGTGTCGCGCAGCGGCATGACACGCGCGGCCGACGTCGAGACCGCGTTGTCGCGGTTGCGGAGCATCGGTGGCGATATCACGGGGTACGTGTTCAATACATACACGGGATCGACCCGGCCGGTCGTCGAACGCGTGCGCACGCGTGGTTTTCCGGTTCGCTCGACCGAGCGCCAGCGCGTGTAATGTCGGACCCCCGGTGTCGCGGATTCTTGTTGCGGCACCGGTGTAGCGGGGGGGCTGGCGTTGCAACGCCGTATGGCTGATGCCATTTGCCACGGTCGATAACGGCATCGTAGGGGCGTTGGCCCAAGTGGACGAGTGCTTGCGGGCTTGCGGCGGGCGCTTGTTCGCCATGAACGTCGAAGCGATGCGGATTTGATCCGGCTCGACTCGCGCCGGCGCCAGTCCGTTCGCGTGCGCTCGACGATGCGCGTCGGCTGCCTTAAAGTCTGTCGAATATCCGGGTCATGATTTCGGCGCTCTTGCTCCAGCTGTATTGCCTGGCGTGAATGGATCCCCGGTGTTTCAGATCCTCCCGGAGTTCGGCGGAGTCGAGCAGATTGCGCAGTTTTTCCGCAATGTCGTTCGACGAGTAGGGGTCGCAATAGAGTGCGGCATCGGCGCAGACTTCAGGCAATGCCGCCGATCGTCCCACCAGGGTCGGGCAACCGTATCGCATCGCCTCGAGGGGCGGTATGCCGAACCCCTCGTAGATCGACGGATAAAGGAAGCAGGCCGCATGCTGATACAGCGCCTTCAGCTTTTCGTCGCTGATGTACCCGGCGTACTTGATGTTCGGTTCGGGCGCGGAAATATCGACCTGCGTGCCGAACACGGCGGCATTGCGCATGCCGACGATGACGAGATCCACCGATGGGTCGTCGATTTGACGAAACGCCTCGATCAGCCGTCGGAAGTTCTTGGTGGGGTTCATGCTGCTGACCGCCAACACGAACCGGCCCGGCGTGAGCGCGTGCTCGTTCAATACGCTCGGGTCGGGTTTCAGTGCGTCGAGATGGTCTGCACCCAGTGGCACGACGCTGATCTTGTCGGTTGAAACACCACAATGGTGCGCCAGGCGATCGCGCGAGAAGCTGGAGTTGGTCAATACGCAAACGGAAGTGCGCGCCAAAATCCAGAACATGATCCGATACCATGCCCGGAATGGGCGGGAGAAGTGCGCGGGGGTGTCGAACACCGCGGCATCGTGCATATAGATGATCTGGTTGCCAAGGAAAATGGAACCGGAATTGCTCAGGTTGACGATGCGGTCGCGGCGTGCAAAAAGCGGAAGGACCAGTTGTTCCCAGATCACGCCCTTGGCGAAACCGACCTTGACCGTCTTCGTGCCGCTCACCACGGTGTCGGTATGCGGGGGAACCAGGAGCGTGACGGAATCTTGCGGCTGCGTCCGGACAAGTGCAGCGATCAACTCGCGCGCGACGCGTTGTACCCCTGTCGTTTTCTGAGTGGCGAAACGACCGTTGTAGACGAGTTTCCGGGGTTTCCTGGGTTCTTTGGGGTTGCTCATGTCAAATCCGGTGAAATCGAGGCGCAGCCGGGCGCGTGCGCATCATGCTGAACAGCGGCGTCGGTATCGCGTTCATGGCGCGCATCGGTTCGATTGCTGAAGGCCGAGCGAGCAATATGACGAGTGCATTGCTGTCGGGGCCGACGCGCACGGTTCCCGACGTCTGCAAACCGTCAAGCCTTGACGTGCTCCGGCGCGGCATGCTCGAAATACCGGGTATCAGCGCGACGCGGGTGCACATTCAACCCGTAAAGGGAATGCCACTGCCTGAAGATGGAATTCATCGAGAACCGATGGAGCGCGAACTTTCGGGCCGATTCCCCCATTTGTTCCCGGAGCTGCCGGTCGTCGCGGAGCAGGGCGACATACCGCACCATCTCGTCGACACTTGACGCGACGTATCCGGTTACGCCGTGAATGACCACGTCGCGGTTGCCGACGACGTCCGTCACCACGGCGGGCAGGCCGGCCACCTGGGCTTCGATCAGCGCCACCGGCATGCCTTCCCATCGGGAGGTCTGGACGTAGATGTCCAGCCCGGACGTCAGCTCGAGTGCGCGCGAACGCGTCACCCAGCCGCTGCAGACGATTGCCCGACTGTCACGGGGATCCGGAATTTCGCCTGCGTCACCGCCAATCCAGAGAAACTCGACGTCGGAGTCGTCCAGTTCGGATGCCAGTTGCACGAAGGCTTGATGATTTTTCTGGAACGACGCGCGACCGCTCATTCCGATCGCAATCTTGCGATCGTCACGCGCACGGCGCGAAGGAATCTCGGCGACGTTGACGCCGTTCTCCACCAGCACTGCCGATTTCGCCCGAATTCTTCCCTTGACCTCCCTGAGCTCGCTGTCCGAGCAGGCGACAATGGTTCCGCCGAGGAGGGCTGCCGCTCGCTCGAAACTCAGGTAGGCGAACTGTTTCGCGCGGGAAACATCGCAGCGCAAAAACGAGAGACCATGCGGGGAATAGAGCACCTTTGCGGCAGGCGCGGCAATTCTTGCAGCGGCCCGCCCCAGTACACCGGCCTTCGACGAATGAAGATGGATCACCGTCGGACGGCATTCGCGCAGGCATTGGACCAGCGCGCGCAAACCGATCAGGTCGTTCCTGACACTGACTTCGCGAGCCATGCCGACGTGGACGAGTTTGACGTCGGGCCGGAAGAGCGTCTGGAAATCGGCCGGCGTTTCGGGACGAATGGAATGCAAAACGGTCACATCGACACCCGTTGCCGCTGCGTGATTGGCGAGATGGACGAGCATCGAAAGCACGCCCCCGCCAAACGCTTCGACAATATGAACGATTCTTTGGGTGGTCATCTTCTGGCCTGCCTGTTCGACCGGATACTGCGCAGTCGACCGCAAAATCGAATATCTGACGGGCCGCCACGTCGACGGCATTCAATTCGGTTGATGGAATACATCAAAAAGATATGTATAACTAAGTGACGAGATGTAATGGAACCGGTCTTTCCTTATCCGTTCCGCGTCGCTCAGGCGCGCGATATGTCGACTTTGCCGCGGGCTCGATCCGGTCGATCGAGTGCCGACATGGCGAGAGCGCGAAACGCCACGTGTCTGAAGCATTGTGCTACGCACGCACGATGTGCTGGGTGCGATGCCTTACATTGGGCGAGCGAAGCGTGAGTGGCCGCGCATCGGTTTTCTACGCACGCGGTGGCGTGGTCGACACATGCTTGTCAAGCGACGTCCGGTGCAGCCGTCGGAACGTGCGTTTTCTGTGACGCAACCGGGGCCGATTGCGCCGCCCGTGCCTCGACCGCCCGCCCATACTGATCGTCGAACCGAACGATATCGTCCTCGCCGAGATAATCGCCCGATTGCACTTCGATGATTTCGAGCGGGATCCGGCCGGGATTTTCGAGGCGATGCACTTCGCCGACCGCGATGTACGTCGACTCGTTCTCGCACAGCAGGAACGTCTCGCTGCCACGCGTCACCTTCGCGGTGCCGCGCACGACGATCCAGTGTTCGGCACGGTGATAGTGCATCTGCAGCGACAGCCGCTTGCCAGGCTCGACGACGATCCGCTTCACCTGGAAGCGCTGGCCGAGATCGATCGAATCGTAGTGCCCCCACGGCCGCTGCACCTTGCGGTGCTCGCGCGCCTGCGGGCGCCGGTCGGTCTTCAGGCGCTCGACGATGTTCTTCACGCGCTGCACGTCGTGCTTGTTCGCGACCAGCACGGCATCGGGCGTCTCGATCACGACGACGTCCTTCATCCCGACGCACGCGATCAGGCGGCCCTCCGAACGCACGAGGCTGTCCTGCGTGTCCTCGAACACGATCGGGCCGCGCGCGACGTTGCCGTGATCGTCCTTCGGCATGATTTCCCAGATCGCATCCCAGGTACCGACATCCGACCAGCCGGCCGCGAGCGGCACCACGATGCCTTCGATGCCGAGTTCGCCGTGCTCCGCGAGCCGTTCCATCACCGCGTAGTCGATCGAGTCCGACGGGCACGTGTCGAAGGCCGCCGCATCGATCCGGAAGAACGGATCCTCGGGAATGCCCGCGCGCCACGCGGTTTCGCAGGCCGCATGGATGTCCGGTGCGAGTGCGCCGATCGCCTTCAGCCAGACCGATGCGCGCGTTACGTAAATCCCGCTGTTCCACCAGTAATCGCCGGATTGCAGGTAGCGTTCGGCCAGCGTCGCATCGGGTTTTTCGACAAAGCGCCCGATCGCGTAGCCGCCCTGGCCACCGTGGCGGCCCGTGCGCGGCTCGCCGACCTGGATGTAGCCGTAGCCCGTCTCCGCGCGTCGGGGCAGCACGCCGAGCGTGACGATCGCCCCTTCCTGCGCGTAGCGCGCCGCGCGCGCGATCGCGTCCTGGAACGCGCCGACGTCGGTGATCACGTGATCGGCCGGCATCACCGCGAGCACGGGATCGTCCGCGAGCTGGCTCGCGTCGAGTGCCGCAAGCGTCAGCGCCGGCGCGGTGTTGCGCGCGGCCGGTTCGAGCAGGATGCGGGCCGGCGCCGCGCGCCCGACCACCTGCGCGGCACTCATGATGCGATGCTGTTCGCCGCAGACCAGCAGCAACGTGTCGCCGAGCGACGCGTTCGCGATTCCGTTCAGGCGGCGCGCCGTCGCCGACAGCGGCGATTCGTTCGAAATCAGCTCGATCAACTGCTTCGGATACTGCTCGCGGGACAGCGGCCACAGCCGGGTGCCGGAGCCGCCGGCGAGAATCACCGGCAGGATGCGCGGCAGGTCGGGATCGGGAACCGGGCGAAGGGTGCGGGTCATCGATTGGCTCCGGTGTCGGCGGGCAGCCGGTTGTGTGTACGGCTGTCGGCACGTGCGTCGTCGTCGCGCGACCGGTGTGCCGAAACGACCCGCTGCAGCAGGCCGCGCAGCGCGCCTGCCGCGCGGTCGCTGGGCCGCACCAGGCCGACGAACGGCGCACCCTGTTCGAGATACGGGCCGTAGGCCTTGCGGAATCCGAAACGCTTGTAGAACGCCTGGCGCGGTGCCGGGACGTGCGTGCGCACCGCGGCGTCGGGCCACGCCGCCTGCGCGGCGGTGAGGGCGCGCCCGATCAGCTGCTCGAGCGTCGCGTCGTCGCGTCGTCGCTCGCTCGTCAGCACCTTGTCGATCACGGCGTCCGGGTCGATGTCGTCGCCGGGCAGGATGCGTGCGTAGGCCGCGACTTCCATCGTGTCGCCGTCGCGTACGGTTGCATAGACATGCAGCGCACCGGCGTCCTTGCCGTCGATGTCGAGATGCGTGTGCGCGTCCTCGACCACCAGCACGGCGTTGCGCGCGCGCAGGATTGCGTAGAGATCGACGGCGCCCAGATGTTCGAATTCACAACAATGCCATTCCATGATGCTGTCCTCGCGTGATGCCTTCGGCACGCCGTGCCGCGCGGACGCGATCGTTCCGTGCGGTGCGGCGATTCTCATCATCCGGGTGCGCCGTGCGCCGGTCTGTTCGAAAGCGCACTCTCGCTCCGGATTCGCGCGGCCGGCGCGGCACGCACAGCGCGGCCTGCCGCGCGAGCGCCGCAAAGTGCGGTAGCACACACCGCGGCGGCCCGTGCTTTTCCATAATTGACCCATCGTCGCGGCCCGCCTCGATGCGCGGCCAGCCAACATCGAACGTCAATAAAGAACCGGGGCAGGACTTGAAGATTTCGAGCATTCACGACGGGGCGATCGTGCATGGCGGTGCCGGGCACACGCTCGCGGTCGGCTGCATCGCATGGGCAGACCGTGTCGAGCCTCGTCGAATTCCTTCCGGATCGTGCGCGCCCGCGCGGCACACGCGTCCCTCATCCCCACGCCATTGTCTGCACGCACGCGCCACCGCGGCGATGCGTCGGCGCTGCGGCCGGCGATCAGGCGGTCTGGCGTGGCCGATTACGACAACGGGCGGCCCGCATCCTTACAGACGGATCGCAGGACACGGGCGTGACGCGACCGGGCGTCGCCATGCTGCACTGCGGGGGGCGGCGGTCGGCACGATCGGCATCGCGTCTGGCCGCGACGATTCGCCGGAGGACGACCGGCGTGCGCGGCGGGCGTTTCGCCGTGTGCCGGCACCGCGGAACGGGATGCACGACGCGGTCTGGTTGATTACGGCATGTAACGGACAAGTGCGTGACAAGTGCGGTACAAGAGCAGGACAAGTGCGGGACGAGCAGGCCGCATGCGGTCGCGATACGATGCGGCCTGCCGGCGGTGGGCCCGATTATGTGGAAAATGAAATGCGGTGCCGACCTTTCAGCGGGATTTCGATGGATATCACATGCAATCGACCGCCCCCATCTTGCGGAAAAGTAGTATTTGCCACTGATTGACTGGAATGCTCGTAGATAATCAAATCTCAGTGAACAAACACGCGCGGTGCGGTGCGACAGGTCGCGTAACCGGTTGATTCAGGATTATCTTTTGGTAACACGACCATCTCGAAACGGGGTGTAAATTCAGATGCGGATGAAATGCGGCGGTCATTCCGGAAGCGGGTTGGCGGCCATCCGGTTCGGCATCGGGCGCCACTGTCGTGTACGACGTGACGCACATGCCGGCGGCATTCCCGTCTGCCGACGCGCTCCGCCTTGACGGCGGGTCGCTTCAAAGCGGGAACGTCGTGGCTCCCGCAGCCGCGCGTTCCCTTCGAGTTGGATGACAACGAGGCCGGATGACATCCGGCTCGACCTCCGGGGGTTCTCGCCGTGTGCAGTTTCGATCTTCGCCAAAGCTGCGGAAACGCAGCGCGGAAAGGCGGCCATGCGCCGCCGGCCGCAGCGCACGCGAACGGTTCGCGGAGTGGAGAAAGTGATGGTTCGTTATGAATATGCCAATAACGCGCGATAAGAGCGCCGGCGCGGGGAGTGGTAACGGGCAGCGTCCGCTGATTTACTGGACGCAGTCGCCGTCCGTCATGCTGCGAAAGGAACTGTCGCGACGCGACTGGAAAGTGTCGATCGTCGCGCAAGCGAGCGAGCTGCGCGACACATCCGGCGAGATCACCTGCGGCATCCTCGACCTGAGCGGCGGCCACGCCGACGCGATCGGCAGCATTGCGTCGACCTGCGCGTCGATGCGCGACGTCGTCTGGGTCGCGCTCGTCGACGTCGGCCAGACGGCGTCGCCGAACGTGCGCGCGCTGTTGCGCGACTATTGCTTCGATTACGTCACGTTGCCGGCGTCGCACCATCGGATCGCCGATACGGTCGGCCATGCGTACGGCATGGAATGCCTGTTCGCGCGCGACCGCGAACGGCTCGAATCCGAAGAGAAAGGCATCGTCGGCACCTGCAGCGCGATGCTGCGGCTGTTCGATACGGTGCGGCGCTTCGCGCGCACGGACGCACCGGTGTTCGTGTTCGGCGAAACGGGAACCGGCAAGGAGTTGACGGCCGTCGCGATCCATCGCCATTCGGAGCGCCGCAACGGCCCGTTCGTCGCCGTCAACTGCGGCGCCATTCCGCCCCATCTGCTGCAATCCGAGCTGTTCGGCTACGAACGCGGCGCGTTTACCGGCGCGAACGCGCGCAAGATCGGTTATGTCGAAGCGGCGAACGGCGGCACACTGCTGCTCGACGAGATCGGCGACCTGCCGCACGAGAGCCAGGCAAGCTTGCTGCGTTTTCTGCAGGAGCGTGCAATCCATCGCCTTGGCGGCAGCGATCCGGTGCCGGTCGATGTCCGGATCGTGTCGGCGACGCACGTCGACCTGCGCGACGCGATGGCGGAGGGGCGCTTCCGGGCCGACCTGTTCCACCGGCTGTGCGTGATGCGCATCGACCAGCCGCCGCTGCGCGCGCGCGGCAAGGACATCGAGCTGCTCGCGCATCACATGCTCGAACGCTTCCGCGGCGACGCGCGCCATCGCGTACGCGGCTTCTCGACGGATGCGATCACGGCACTGTACAAGCACGACTGGCCCGGCAACGTTCGCGAACTGATCAACCGCGTGCGCCGCGCGGTCGTGATGACGGAAGGCCGCCTGATCACCGCGCAGGATCTCGAGCTCGAATACTGTCTCGATGCGGCGTCGCCGTCGGTGGCCGACATCCGCAAGTCGATCGAGCGCGAGGCAATCGAAACGGCGCTGCTGCGCACGCGCGGGCGCGTCGCGGCTTCGGCGCGCGAGCTCGGGGTGTCGCGCGCGACGCTGTACCGCTGGATGGAGGCATACGGGATCGAGCGTCCGCGCGGGACGGGCTCGTCCGACTGAGATTCGACCGCGGCGCTCGCGGCGTGCGCAGCCGCGAGCGCCGCGTCAACCGGCCTGCGTGGCGCGCACCGCGCGCGCGGCGTTCACGGCGCGGATTTCCACGGCCGGCGGTTCATCCGCGGCCCCATTCTTCCCGGCTGTTCCAAGCGGAACGAGCACCACGCGCGCCGGCGTGCCGGGCGCGAGATGGAACCAGTCGTCGCGCGGCACGAATCCCGGCGCATCGATCTGCACATGGCGTGCGACGTGCCGCGTATCGATGTCGACGTGCCACGTGTCGCCGGTGCGCGACACGCACGCCTCCAGCCCGAGTTCGCGGCGCGCCAGCACCGCCGGATGCGTACGGGACGGGAAATGGAATGCCTGCGACAGCAGGGTGCCGTCGTCGCCGCGCAGGGTCGCGACGACGGTGTCGTGTTCGCAGGGCCCGAAGCGGTACGCGTAGGTCCAGTCGAAGAAGCGGCCGAGCAGCTCGGCCGAACCGATCCGCACGGTGTCGTGCGCGGCGATCCGAACCGGGCAGCCGGCCCGTGCAACCGCCGTGCGGCCGTCGCGCAGCGCGACCAGTTCGAGCGCCGCCGACAGCGGCGCGGGGCGCTCGTTGACGACATGCACGTCGAGCCCGTTCAGGCCTTCGTCGACGAGCAGCACCTGTACGGGTTGCAGCACCTGGCGCAGCGCGTGCCACGCGGATTTCGGCCGGTGCGCGGCGTCGATTACCCCCCAGCCGGCGCCCGGCATCACGTCCTGGAACTGCCAGATGAGCGCGCCGGCGCAGCGCGAGCCGGTGCGCCGCCATTCGGAAAACGTCTCGCGCATCAGGTCGGCGACCACCGCGCGCGACAGTTCGAAGTAGCGCGCCGGATCCTCGCGCCGCAGCCGGTCGGGCACGACGTCGTACAGCGTCTGCAGATAGTGGTCGCGAATGTCCTCGAAATCCCACGACGTGCCGGGGTCGCGCGGCACGGCGGCTTTCCAGCGCGGCTCGTGCACGCCGGGCCAGCCGAGCTCGGCGAGCGTCGCGTCGCATGGCACGTTCGAGAACGCGAGGCATTCGCTCGCGAAGCGCACGTCCGCGCGGCGCGCGTCATCGAGCGGGCGCAGGTAGGCACCCACACCGTAATAGTGCGACACGCGTTCGCGCGGCATGAACGGCAGCACGCCGCCGTCGGGCGAATCGGGCACGTACGGGACGTCGGGCCGGCATGCGGCCGCATGGCCGGCCAGCCGGTCGGCGGTCAGCTCGAGGAAGCGCTGCTTCGGCCCGAGCCCGGACATCGCGGCCTGCTGAGCGATCTCGCTGCCGCCGCACAGGACGGCAAGCGACGGCGATGCGCCGTGACGCGAGAGGAACTGTCGGGCTTCGCGATCGACGTTGTCCGCGAACGCGGGATCGTCGAGCGCGTAGTCGAAGTTCGCGAACATGAAATCCTGCCAGACCAGCAGCCCGAGCCGGTCGCACCACGCGTGAAAGGCATCGGCTTCGTAGGTCATCGTGCCGCCGACGCGGATCATGTTGAAGCCGGCGTCGCGCGCGAGCCCGAGCAGGCGGGTGTAGGTGGCGTCGTCCGCGTGCAGCGCGAGCGGCGCGGCACTGCTCCAGCACGCGCCGCGCGCGAACACGGGCACGCCGTTGACGCGCAGCCCGAAGCCCTTGCCGTCGGCACCGGGGTCGACCTCGATCGTGCGGAAGCCCGTCGCGCCGAGCGGTCGACGCTCGTCGCCGATATGCAGCGCAATGTCGTACAGCACCGGTTCGCCGTGCGTATGCGGCCACCAGCGGCACACGTTGGGCACCGCGACGCTTGCGCGCAGGCGATCGGGGCCCGCACGTTCGAGCGTGGCGTGGTGCTGGCCGCACGACAGCCGTGCCGCGAGCGCGTCGGGCAGCGGCGCGGCGAACGTCAGGTCCGCGTCGAGCCAGCCGGTGTCGCCTTCGATGCGCGCGTGCAGGTTGCAATCGGCGAGCACGGACCCGTCGGCCGGATCGAGCACGTCCACGGGCCGCCACGGGCCGGTCGGCACATGCGGCGGAAACCAGCCCGGCATGTGCCCGAACAGCGACGTGCGGATCGTGCGCAGGGCCGCCGGCTCCGCGAGGCGCGTGCGCCAGCGCGCGCGGCGCGGCGCGCGCGCGTCGCGCAGGTGCGGGGCGAGCGCGCGGAAACAGAGGGTCAGCCGGTGCGACCCGTCGAGCGACACGGGCACGTCGTGCGCGACGAACATGCTGTCGGAGCGGAGGATCGGCGTGTCGTCGAGCCACACCTGCGCGAGCGTCGCGAGGCCGTGAAAGCGCAGCACGCGCGGCCCGTGTCCACGCAGCTCGATCCGGTACCAGTGATCGCGCTCGTCGAGCGATACGGCTTCGTCGAGCCGGCCGGCGAGCGCGAGCGACTGTGCCACGGTACCGGGCACGGCCGCCGGAATCCAGCCGTTGCCGGCGGCCGGGAGATCGCGCGGTTCCCGTGCGGCCCCCGCGGCC
The DNA here is from genome assembly GCF_019425585.1 of Burkholderia sp. COPS. Classification (NCBI taxonomy): domain Bacteria; kingdom Pseudomonadati; phylum Pseudomonadota; class Betaproteobacteria; order Burkholderiales; family Burkholderiaceae; genus Burkholderia; species Burkholderia sp. COPS. Next base: position 104,598 of record NZ_WIXR01000017.1, read on the forward strand.
GTCGCCAGCATCGACCACGCAGGTTGGGCGCGCGTGCGCGTCACCGCATGACCGGCACGGGTGCCGCCGCGTCGCTGTGCACGGGCGTCATGTGCCGCAGCGGCAAGGCGATCTGCCGTGCGCATGCGACCACGTCCGCGTAGGCGGCCTCGATCGCTTCGAGCGTCGAATCGCCGCGTTCCTCCTTGCCGCGCGCGCAGGCGCGCGCGAGCCGGAATTCCAGCACCATCGCCTCGGACGCGATGCGGTCGCACGCGGCGCGGATCTCCGCGAACGGCCCGACGCAGCCGCTGGCCTGCAGCCAGCGCGCGTAATGGCCGAACAGTTCGAAGTTCGCGCCGAGCTGCCGCACCGAGTTGAACGAGTACGCATGAAAGCGCTCGAGCGGCGAATCGGCGAGCGTCCGCGCGTCGGTCTGCAATTGCCGCCGGAACGCGGCGATCGGGTCGACCACCGGCAGGCGCCGCAGGTGGCGCTGCAGCGCGGCGAGCGACGTCTCGCACAGCGTGCGCTCGTCGAGCGGTGCAAACCGCCGTTTCGCGCATTCGACATAGGGTGGCAGCGTCATCGGCGAGCTGCCGCCGACGAGCCCGTCGTAGTCGAAATCCTCGGCCACGTAATAACCGCTGTTATGGAAGTAGCCGATCTGGCGATTCGCGCGGTCGATCGCATCGACGCCGATCGTCGTCTTCGTGTGCCGCGTGCGGTAGCTGCTGCCGCGCGTATCGGGCAGGAACCACGCGTCGACTTCGACGATCATCAGGTGACCGCGCGCGACCTGCGTCTCGATGTGCCGGTCGAGCGGTTCGTAGATCGAGTGCTCCTGCACGACGATGCCGTACAGCCGCTCCAGTTCGTCGTGCGGAAACTTGAAGAACGTGAACTGGTCGCCCTCGAAATCGAGCGCGATCGTAAACGGCAGCGCCGCGTACGGATTGAAGCCCCACCACCGGAGCACTTCGAGCCACATGTCGACGTAGCAGTTGGTCTGCTTCCAGACCATCTCCTGGCTGTGCAGCGGATGCGGCCGGTAGTGGCGCGCACGGTGGCGCACATCCTCGAACGACGCGTCTTCGCCGTCGCGGGACACGAATCTCATCGCGTGCCCCACAGCACGTCGCGGACTTCACGCGGCCATGCATCGATGTCGAAGCCGTGGTGGCGGAACAGCGCGAGCGTGAGCCGTTCGAGGCCGAAGCCGACGCAGCCCGTGTGCGCGACCTCGTCCGTCGCGGTACGGATGTTCCACAGCAGCCCGAAATGGTCCATGTGGTAATTGAAGCTCAGGCAGGCGGTCTGGCGATCGTCGTGCTCGATCGGGATCAGCAGCTCGAACTTCAGGTTCTGCTCGCGCTGGCTGTTCGCGACGATCTTGCCGCCGCGCCCGAAGAACGGGTCGTTCGCGAGGTCGATCGCGTTGGGCAGGCGCAGCGCCTCGATCATCCGCGTGCCGCGCTCGATCCAGGTCTCGCGGAACGAGACGATCTGCTCGGGCGTGCCGATCCGCACGTATTCGCGCATCCGGAACAGCTGCATGCGGGTCGGATCGAGCGACGGCTCGTGGCGGAAGCAGTACGAGAATACGTCGACGATCCGGCCGGCGGCCGGGAGCGCGCCCGCGCGTGCGACGACAGGGTAGACGGGGTAGCACGCGGCCGGCGTCATCACGACGTAGGTCGGTTTCTGGTTTTCGGTCCAGTCGTCGCCGCGATCGAGACACTGCAACAGGCGCTGGTGCTGATGCTCGTCGCCGCAGAACGCGTGCACGCTGCCCGCGAGCTGCGGGAAGCTCTTCATGTATTCGCTGCGCTCGAACTCGATGCGGCTCATGGCCGGCGGGAAGCGCAGCACTTCGGCCTGCTGGTCGGCGCCGATGCGCGTGACGAACGCGTCGAGCGCTTCCACGACGCGCTCGAACCGTTCGCTGCGGCCGAACAGGCCCTGGATGCCGGTCGAGACCAGCAGGCCCGCGTCGATCAGTTCGTCGCGCAGCGGGTTGACGCCCGCGCGGTCGAGCGGTGCGTCGGCGGGAGCGGAGGCGGCGGAGGGCACGGCAAGGCGATCGTTCACGTATGTTTCTCCAGCGTCGCAGGACGCAGCGCGAGCAGCAGGTTCGAGGTGTTGGTGGCAATGCGGTCGTTGCTGATCATCAGCGGCGCCGCATGCAGGTCGCGAATGTGGCGGCCGATGCTGAACGGCGTGCCTTGCTTGTAGCCGGCCATCCCGCAGATCATCATGGCCTGGTGCGCGACTTCCAGCGCGGTCGTCGACACGTAGGTCTTCAGCGTGTTGATCTCGGCGGCCCAGGCCATCCCGGCCGACCACGAGCGCGCGGTCGCGTTCGCATGGAGGCGCAGCACGTTGTCGACGCGGGCCTGCATCGCCTGCATCAGCGCGAGCGATTCGGCGATGCGTCGCGACGCGGGCGACGGTGCGCCGTCGGTCTGGCGTGCCTGTGCGCGGAAGAACTGGTGCGCGCGATGGAACGCGTCGCCGGCCACGCCGATCCAGACCGCGGCCCACAGGATGTGCGACACCGGCACCATCGTTTCCTCGGCGATCTTCGCGAACGGCACCGGCAGGCACTGGACGGCGGCGCCTTGCGCGTCGAGCTCGAAACCGTTGCTGCAGGTGCCGCGCATCCCGAGCGTGTCCCATTCGCCGCGGCGCGTGAGCGTGTAGCCGTCGCGCAGCAGCGTGACGAGTACCTGCTCGGAAGCCGGGGCGTCCGCATCGCGTCGTGCGGTCGCGAGGATGCCGTCCGCATAGTCGCCGTACGAGATCGTCGGCGCGGATTTGCGCAGCCGGAACTCGCCGCCGTCGGTTTCGAGCGCGCACTGGCTCGCGCGCAGGTTGCCGCCGACGCCGTTTTCCGACGTAGCCGATGCGAGCAGCCACTGGTGGCGCACGAGTTGCTGCAGGAACAGCTTGTGCCAGCCCTGGTCGACCGCGTGGTCGACGATGCAGGCGACCTGGATCTGGTGCATCGCGAACACCATGGCCGATGACGCGCAGGCCTGGCCGAGAATCGAGCAGGCCGACGCGATGTCCGCCAGCGACGCGCCAGCGCCGCCGAGATGGGTCGGCACCATTGCGCCGAGCAGGCGGCGCGCGCGCATCGCCTCGATCGCCTCGACGGGGCAGCGCGCGTCCCGGTCGACCGCGTCCGCGTGCTGCGCGGCGATCTGTGCGACGGCATGCGCGGCCTCGTCGAGCCGATGCGCATCGCTGTCGGTCGCGAGTTCGGGAAGCAGCGCGCTCATGCGGAGTGCTCGGTGCGTTGCAGCGTGGCGATCGTGTCCGCGAGCGCGTCGATGCTGCGGAACAGGTTGCGGTTCAGCATCTCGTCGGGAATCTCGATGTTGAATTGCTTCTCGATCGCGAGCATCAGCTGGATCGTGTCGAGCGACGAGAGGCCCGCTTCGTAGAGGTCGTCCCCGTCGCCGATCGAATCGATCGCGGCTTCGAGGTGGGCGACGTGCTTCAGGATGGTTCTGATTTCGTTTTTCACGTGCTGCTCCGGCGTGCGTGGTGTCGTCCGCTCGGGGCAGACGCGGCATACGCGCTGACGTCCCCCCGGCAGTCCGGCATCAGTAGACCATTGGCAGGCACGGCGTTCTGTTCGCCACCCTACAAACCGCTAACCCTGCTTATCGAGGAAGCGCAGCGCCGAAGCGCCGCGCGGGCAGGTCGGGCAGGCGGGTCAGGCGCGCGAAGCGGCCGGCACACCCGAGTCGGCCGACAGGATGCGCTTCATCTCGTCACGCACGATCGCGCGGCAGCCGCACGACATTTTCTCGAGACCGTCGAGGTCGGCGAGCTCGATCGAACTCCGGTATTGCCGGATCAGGCCCAGCTTCTGGATCTCGCCGGCGGCATCGGTGACCGTTTCGCGCCGCACGCCGAGCATCTGCGCCAGCATGCTGTGCGTCACCTGGATCTCGATGCTGCGGGTCCGGTCGTACGCGAGCAGGAACCATCTGCATAACTGATGTTTGAGCACGTGATGACGGCTGCAGAACGTGATCTGCGAGACCTGCGCCATCAGCAGCCGCACGCAGACGAACACGAGATGGCGAATGACCGGCGACGCGTCGAACGCGGCGGCGAACACGCGCCGGTCGAGCCGGTAGACGAACCCGTCGCGGCAGGCCACGGCCCGGCAGGGCATCCGGCCGCTGCCGCCGATCACGTCGTCGCAGGCCACGCTCTCGCTGCCGATCTCCGCGACTTCCAGCGTCATGCCGCCGGACGACACGTACTGCAGCGAAATCGCGGTCGTGACGGGCAGGTAGACCGCGGCGAGCATTTCGCCGGGCTCGCAGAGCACTTGCCCCGATTTCAGGTGGACGAGTTGAAGGTGGGGGACGAATGTCGCGAGATCGTCGCGGTCGACGGCCGCGAGAAACCGGTTCGCATCGAAGCTGTGGGACAGCTCGATCATCCCGTTCGCGTACGCGACGGTGTCAGGGGCCTGGTGAGTCACGGCGCATCCTCGTAGGGTGGCGGTCGCGCGTCGTCTCGGCGATACCCCGAAAATGGGGAATTCGCACGATCGTGCGGACTTGTGTTCGTCAGAAATGGAGTGACGATACTCGCGAAAAGGCTAACACGCCATTGAATTCGATCAATTGCACATTGCGTCATTTCACAAAGTTTGACGATTTTTGGCGGGCAGGAATGTTATCCGGATTTAATGATTGGTTTTAGCGGAATTAATCATCCGGAAATCGAATGGGACGTTCGGCATTCATTCGATGTCGAACGGGAATCAATCGAACGGTGCCGTGCTGCGTGCGAAGAAAGTCCCGGGCGGACATTGAACATTCTTTGACAATTAAAGGGTTGTCGCGAAAATATTCATAAAAATCAATGTGATGCGAGAGAAGTGTGCGTCAGGTGACAGAGCCGGAAATTAGTGTGTCGATTCAAATTTGAGACAGTTTCAAACAGCCGTGCGAGGCATGGTGCCGCGGCGAAGTGCTGCCGGGCACATCACGGAAACAATTGAAAATCGACTGTAAGTATATGAGCGACAAGCCTGGGAGCCGCGCCGTGTCTGTCTCGGTTCGATGCAGGGGAAATGATCAGTCAAATCGCTCGCGGTGTCCGGCGTCCGGAGGAGTGTCCGGAAATGAGACGCTTTTTTTGATTTTGGGCCGGTAATTCGGGCGATCTAAATCGGGCGTGATTCATATATTAAGGATGGGCATGGTTTGGCACGTAAATCGCTTATTCGGGCTGGCGTGTCGAAACGGGACGGCCGATTCGATCCGGCGGCAACAAAGCCGACGGTCGGTCGGAATCAGGGTTGTGGGCCGCAACCACTGCCGGCGTCCGGGCGCGCATCGCGATAACGAGTTCCGTGCCCGCGGCTGCAGGCGGCGCGGACGATAAAAGGGATACAGACATGCTTCATCTTCACTCGAGCTACTCGGCGAATGCCATCCTCGATGCCCTCCCGGAGGACAGCATCCGCAACATCGCACCGCATCTCGAACTGGTCAGGATCAAGGCCGGGATGCTCGAGCGGGTCGGCGAACCGATGCGCCACGTGCATTTCCCGACGACGTCGATGATGTCGGTGCAGCACCTGATGGAAGACGGTGCGATGGTCGAGGTGGCGCAGGTCGGCCGCGAGGGAGTGGTCGGTCTGGCGACGCTGGTCGGTGGTGCCGCGGCGTCGCACCGGGTCGAGGTCCGCATCGGCGGGATGGCCTATCGTGTGCCGAGCTGCGTGATGCGCGCCGAATTCGAGCGGTCGCCGGCGACCTACCGGCTGCTGCTCAGCTACTGCCAGGCAGCGATGGCGCAGATCTCGCGCGGCGCGCTGTGCAACCGGCATCACTCGGTCAGCGAGCAGCTCAGCCGCTGGCTGCTGCTCGCACACGACCGCATCGACGGCGACGAACTGGCGGTCACGCAGCAGACGATCGCGAACATGCTCGGCGTGCGGCGCGAAGGCGTGACGGAAGCGGCCGGCAACCTGCAGGAATCCGGGCTGATCCGGCAGCGCCGCGGCCGCATCACGGTGCTCGACCGCGACGGCCTCGAACATCACGCGTGTGAATGCTACGACCTGATTCGCGCCGACTATCGCAGGCTGCTCGGCACGCGCGGGACGGCAAGGCCGATACCCGTTCGGCCCCGCATGCCGGACGAGCGTCGCGGGTTCCCCGCACATGGTGCGTGACGATGCACCCGAGGTTCGGTGGAACGAATGCGATGCGGCGTGCCGCGATCGCAGCGACCGACGCCGTGCTCGTGCTGGCCGGCGCGCTCGCGGCGCAGGCGGCCTCGGGCCTCGCGTGGCGCGCGCTGTCCGACGCGCAGCGCGGAGCGATCGCGCTGCTGTGCGTGCTGACCGTGGCGTTGCTGCCGCGCTACCTGCGCACCGCGCGTGGCAGCGTGGCGCCGCAAGGCGGCACGCATGCGCTGACGCAGACGATCGTGGCGCTCGTCTGCGCGAGCGTGCTGACGGTGGCGGCCGCGATGTGGATCATGAACCGAGGCGGCACGATCACGACACGCTGGATCGCGCGCACGGTGCTGGCCGGCGACGCGGCGCTACTGCTCGGCCGTGCCGCGCTGCTGGCGCTGGCATTGACGCGCGACGACCCGCGCGCGCGGCAGCGCCGCGTCGCGGTGGTCGGTGCGACGGCGTACGGGCGTGTCGCGGTCGAGCGGATGCAGCTCGCGCCGCAGGGGCCTTTCGTGGCGGCGTGCGTATTCGATGACGACGCACCGGCTGCCGCCGGCGGCATCGGCGGCGTGCCGGTGATCGACGACTGGAACGCACTGCGCGACCTGATTCGCGGTGGCGAGATCGACGAGGTATGGCTCACGCTGCCGATGTCGCACGAGTGGCGGATCCAGCGCATCGTCCGCGAGTTGCGCGACGAGTTCGTGGAATTGCGGCTGCTGCCCGACGTGCGGCAGATGGCGATGGTCGATCGCTCGGCGACCGACGTGCTCGGCATGCCGGCGATCAATCTCGCGACCACGCCGCGCTCGGCGCCGGAGCTGTGGGCGAAGTTCGCGTTCGACCGGCTGTTCGCATTCGGTGTGCTGATTCCGCTGCTGCCGCTGCTGTCGATGCTGGCGATCGCGGTCAAGCTGTCGTCGCCTGGGCCCGTTCTGTTCAGGCAGCGCCGCAAGGGCGTCGACGGCCGGGAGTTCGACATCCTGAAGTTCCGAACGATGCGCGTGCATCGCGCACAACCGGGCGTCGTGCGGCAGGCGTCGCGCAACGATGCGCGCATCACGCGCGTCGGCGCGTTCCTGCGGCGCACGTCGCTCGACGAACTGCCACAGTTCTTCAACGTGCTGTTCGGGCAGATGTCCGTCGTCGGCCCGCGTCCGCATGCGATCGAACACGACGACCTTTACCGGCAACTGATCGACTGCTACATGTATCGCTACCGGGTGCGGCCCGGCATCACCGGATGGGCACAGGTGAACGGCTATCGCGGCGAGACGCGCAAGGTCGAGGCGATGGAGGCGCGCGTCAAGTTCGACCTGTTCTACATGCAGAACTGGAGCTTCTGGTTCGACATGAAGATCATCCTGCTGACGGTCGTGCGCGGTTTTATCGGGCGGAATGCCTTTTGAGGATTGCGAATCGTCCTGTGAGGTAAATCACGCCGGCAAATCCGTCGGTGGATCGATGTCGAACCGAAGGACAGACGCGATCATGCGGCGAATTGCTGCGCTGCAGCCGCGCTGACGGGCGTTTCGGCGTGAATCTTGCATCGTGTTTTCGCGTCCGTCCCCAGTTTGCGCGAGCCTTCACGTGCATCGCGGGGCACACTGATTCCGGTCAACACACACCCGCTCAATGGGTTTATCCTGCATCGCATGCGTCCGGCGCCTGATGCGTCCGGGCGCGTATCCGTGGCGCGGCGGCGCCGGTCGAACCTTGCCCGCCGCACACCGGCGCGACACTGCGCGCGACCGTTTTCCGCGCGGAACCCGGAACAGGAGAGACGCCATGGCGCTCGACGCACAACAACGGCAGACGCTGAAACAGCGGCTGAACGAGAGCGAGCAGACGTTACGTGCGGAGATCCGCACGAGCGAAGACCAGCGCGCGTCGGAATCCTATGCAGATCTCGCCGGCGCGGCGCCGGACGAGGGCGACGAGGCGAATGCGGACCTGTTCGTCGACGTCGATCATGCATTGATCGGCATGAAACTGACCGAACTGCGCGCCGTCGGCCGCGCGCAGCAGCGGATGCGCGACGGCAGCTACGGTGAATGCATCGACTGCGACGGTTCGGTCGGCTATGAGCGCCTGCTGGCGCGCCCGACTGCCGAACGCTGCACGCATTGCCAGTCGATCTACGAGCGGCACTACGCCACGACGCCGCGCGCTACCCTCTGACGTCGGGCCGCAACGTCGCAGCACGCGACGCACGGTCGGCGTACGATGATGAACGTGCGCCCGGCGGCGTCGGCATGCGGCACCGCGCGGGCAGACGGCGTCGCGCACGCGCGCGGCACCATCCACGTGGAAGGGAGCCACGCCGATCATGCCGATCCACAATGCCGGGTATGCGGCCGTGTTCGCCGAGATCGCCGACATGCTCGAGATCCAGGGCGCCAATCCGTTCCGGGTGCGCGCGTATCGCAACGCCGCGCGCACGATCGCCGACTACGGGCGCGATATCGCGACGATGATCGCGAACGGCGACGATCTCGGGAAGATTCCGTCGATCGGGCCCGATCTCGCGTCGAAGCTGCGCGAGATCGCCGCGACCGGCACCTGCGAATTGCAGCAAACGCTGCGTCACGCGCTGCCGGGCGCGATCGTCGAGCTGCTCGACGTGCCGGGGCTCGGCGCGAAACGCGTGAAGGCGCTGCATGAAGCGCTGCACGTCGATTCGCTCGAACAGCTTCGTGCCGAGGCGAAGAGCGGGCACGTGCGTGAATTGCCCGGCTTCGGCGCGAAAACCGAAGCCCATCTGCTCGAAGCGATCGACGACCGGCTGCAACGCGAACCCCACCGCTTCCTGCTGCCGGATGCGGCGCACTCGCTGCTGCCGCTGCTCGAACGCCTGCGCGCGATTGCCGGTGTCGGCAAGGCCGTGCCGGCCGGCAGCTTCCGCCGCCGCCGCGAGACGGTCGGCGATCTCGACATCCTCGTCACCGCACGCGATCCGCAGGCCGTCGCCGACGCGTTCGTCGGCTACGGCGAGGTGGCGCGCGTGCTGGCGCACGGCAAGACGAAGTCGAGCGTCGTGCTCGCGAACGGGTTGCAGGTCGACCTGCGCGTCGTCGATGCCGACGCGTTCGGCGCGGCGCTCGTCTACTTCACCGGATCGAAGGCGCACAACATCGCGTTGCGCAGGATTGCGCAGGCCGGTGGGCTGAAGATCAACGAATATGGCGTGTTTCGCGGCGACGAACGGATCGCCGGCGCGACCGAGGCGTCGGTTTACGCGGCGATCGGGCTGCACGAAGTCCCGCCCGAATTGCGCGAGGATCGTGGCGAGATCGACGCGGCGCGCACGGGCACGCTGCCGGCGCTGGTCGAGCGCAAGCAGGTGCATGGCGACCTGCATGCGCATACCGACGCGTCGGCCGGCCGCGACAGCTTGCGCGCGATGGCCGATGCGGCACGCGCGCGCGGATTCGCGTACCTGGCCATCACCGACCGGGCACCGGATGCCGGCGGCGGCAGCAACGGCTTCGACTGGCTTGCCCGGCAACTCGACGAGATCGACCGCCTGAACGCGTCGTTCGACGATTTCGTGCTGCTCAAGGGAGTGGAGGCCGGCATTCTCGAGGACGGCAGCCTCGACGTGCCCGACACGTTGCTCGGCCGGCTCGATCTCGTGGTCGGTGCGGTACGTGACGGCTTCGAGTTGTCGCGCGACGCGCAGACCGCGCGCGTGCTGCGCGCGATGGACCAGCCGCATTTCACGATTCTCGCGCACCCGACGGGCCGCATGCTCGGCGAGCGCGACGCGTGCGAACTCGACGTGGCACGCGTGATCGCGCACGCCGCGGCGCGCCGCTGTTTCGTTGAACTCGACGCGCAGCCGCGGCGGCTCGACCTGCCGGACATCTGGTGCCGCGAGGCCGCGAAGGCCGGCGTGCCGGTGGCGATCGGCTCGGATGCGTGCAGCACGGACGAACTCGACAATCTCGCCTACGGCGTCGATCAGGCGCGGCGCGGCTGGCTGACGCGGGCCGACGTGCTGAACACGCGCACGCTCGCGCAATTGAGGCCGCTGCTTGCACGCACGATGGGCGCGGACGGCGCGTCCAGGCGCCGCGGCTCGAAGGGCGCATGAACGCACCGGCGGGCGCGTCGCCCGCCGCGCGTGAAGGCGGTCACGTCATGCCAGCACGCCGGCCGCCGGCACGTAGGGCAGGCCGAGCGCCAGCGCGACCGCTTCGTATGTGATGTGCCCGTCGCACACGTTCAGGCCCGCGCGCAGGTGCGGATCGTCGGTCATCGCCTGCTTCCAGCCCTTGTCGGCGAGCGCAAGCGCGTGCCCGAGCGTCGCGTTGTTCAGCGCGAAGGTCGACGTGCGCGCGACCGCGCCGGGCATGTTCGCGACGCAGTAGTGCACGACGCCATCGACGACGAAGGTCGGGTCCGCGTGCGTCGTCGCGTGCGAAGTCTCGAAGCATCCGCCCTGGTCGATCGCGACGTCGACGACGACTGCCCCGGTGCGCATCGTCGCGATCATGTCGCGCGTGACGAGCCGCGGCGCCGATGCGCCCGGCACGAGCACGGCGCCGATCACGACGTCGGCATCGCGCACGGCTTCGTCGATCGTGTGCGCGTTCGAGCAGACGGTCGCGATCCGGTTGGCGAACACGAGGTCGAGCTGGCGCAGCCGGTTCACGTTGGTGTCGAGCACGGTGACGCGCGCGCCGAGGCCGACCGCCATCTGCAGCGCGCCGGTGCCCACCACGCCCGCGCCGAGCACGACGACGTGCGCGGCCGGCACGCCGGGCACACCGGCCATCAGCACGCCGCGCCCGCCGCGCGGGCTTTCGAGGTGGGTCGCCGCGACCTGGATCGACATGCGCCCGGCCACCTCGCTCATCGGCGCGAGCAGCGGCAGGCCGCCGCCCGGGCCCGTCACGGTTTCGTAGGCGATGCAGACGGCGCCGGACTTCACGAGTGCCGCGGCCTGTCCGGGATCGGGCGCGAGATGCAGGTACGTGTAGAGGATCTGCCCGCGCCGCAACATCGCGCATTCCGCCGGCTGCGGCTCCTTGACCTTGATGATCATGTCGGCGCGCGCGAAGACTTCGTCGGCACCGTCGCAGAGCGATGCGCCCGCGGCCGTGTAGTCGTTGTCGAGCAGGCCGATCGCGGTGCCCGCGCCGCGCTGCACCAGCACGCGGTGGCCGTGCCGAGTGAGTTCGCGTGCGCCGGCCGGCGTGAGGCCGACACGGTATTCGTGGTTCTTGATCTCCTTCGGCACGCCGATCAGCATGAGTCGCCTCCATGGCCTTCGTTATCGTTGTCGTGCAGGTGCGCCGTGCGGCCGGTCGCGCGGATGCGTATCGACCGCGGTACTGGAATAACAGGGTAGTGGTGCGCGGAGGGAAGTCAAGCGGCCGGCCCGCGCGCACTGCGTTGCAACATCGGTCGTGGCGGGTTGCGACCGGAGGTCGCAATGCAGGGGCTGCCGGGTTTCGGTATCGTCACGGGTGTCGCGGCCCGGGGCCGCGCGCCGGCGCTTCGCCGGCAGCACGTCGAGATAACGACACAACGAGACGAGGGCATTGACCGACATGACCGGGGCGTATTTCAGCGTGCCGACGCTTTGCGCGATCGCGCTCATTCACGTGTACTGGGCGTTGGGCGGGCGGCGCGGCAAGCGTGCGGCCATTCCGGAGCAGGACGGCGAGCCGCTGCTGCGGCCGACCGCCATCGGCACGCTCGCCGTCGCGGCGGCATTGCTGGGTGGCGCGTGCGTGGTTGCCGCGCGTGCCGGCTGGCTGGGGCCGAACCCGTATCCCGGCACGATCTCGTTCGCGGTCGTTGCGCTCGCATTGATCTTCGCGGTGCGGGCCGTCGGCGATTTCCGTTACGTCGGCTTCTTCAAGCGGATTCGCGGGTCGCGTTTCGCGCGGATGGACACGCTGTATTACTCGCCGCTGTGCGCGGCGCTGGCGCTGTCCATCGCGTCGATGTTCTGGCCGCGGTGAACGCGCGTTTCAGCGCTTAGGCGTTTCCCGTTCCGTAAGGTATTCCGCCGGCACGGTATCCGTCAGCCATACGCCGTTTTCGGCGACGAAGAACGTGTGGCCTTGCCGATGCATGCGCTGCGCATCGACCTCGAGAATCACGGGCACGCCGTAGCGCGTGCCGACGGCCAGCGCGGTCCGGATGTCCGGCGACAGATGCACGTGATGACGGGCACCGGGTATCAGCCCTTGCGCCCGAATCGAATCCAGGAAGCGCGTCGCGGTGCCGTGATAAAGACGCTCGGGCGGTTGCGCGGCCGGATAGTTGCGCTGCACGACGGGCGTCGAATGGCCTTGTACCGCGCGGATGCGTCGGCCGTCGTCGGAGAGGGCGAAGCGCTGCTTGTCGTTGGTCGCGCAGACGGTTTCGAGCGTCGCGCGATCGATGGGATGCCCCAGGCGGGCGATGCCGGCGATCAGTTCGTCGATGTCGGCCCAGCCTTCCGGGTCGAGCCGCAGCCCGATCGTTTGCGGCGCGTGGCGCAGCAGGTAGCTGAGGGTTCGGCTGATGCGGGTCGCGTCGGCCGCCGGCAGTTCATTCTTGTGTGGTCTCATGAGACGCGGAGGCTACCAGAGCGCGATGCAAACCGGCACCCATCGGTGCGCCGCGTGGCTGGAAAGCCACAGCCTTCCGCGAAACCCGACACACGACAATCCTTTGCCTGACGCCCGCGTCAGCGGGTAATCGCGCGAATCCTTTCGCGTTCCGGCTTCCGGACTTTTCAATTGTTGCGATTTTCGATGCATTGAATTGCATTGGCGTACCTTTGAATGGAACCGGTTCCATATATAATTCGCGGCACTTGTCGCCGGGCCCGAAAGAGGGTCGTGCACGTTGCGCTTGCTGTCGGCAAACGCGACGTCTAAGTTGAATGAGGGTCATGAGCGGTGAGGGGCAGATGCGGGCAGATGCCGGTATTTGTCAGACGATAAGGCTCACAAAGAAGCCGATCCGTGCAGCGCAGCCTGAACCGGCGCGACGCGCGGCCGCATGAAGGCGCTGCCGCGCATTGCATGGGCGGCGCCTGCATCGAGGTGGTTCGCAACAGACGAAAGAACAGGACGGCCAGCCGATTGCGGCGAGGCTGCCATGCCGGGCATGCCGCATGCGGAGTGCGCGCGTCCGGGCCCCGAGATCCCCAACGATCAACATCCGACCATGTCCACGTCACCTGACAAACCCAACTCGCGCCGCCGTTTCCTGCGCACGTCGGTCGCGCTCGTGCCGATCGCGTCGGTCGCCGGCTGCGACCTGCGCTCGTCGTCGCCTTCCGCGACGACCGGCAACGCGCCCGGTGCATCGGCCGGCGCCGAACGCGCCCCGTACAAGCCGACCTTCTTCGATGCGAAGGAATGGGCGTTCGTCCAGGCCGCCGTCGACCGGCTGATTCCGGCCGACGCCGAAGGCCCCGGCGCGCTCGAATCGGGCGTGCCCGAATTCATCGACCGCCAGATGGAGACGCCGTATGCGCACGGCGCGACCTGGTACATGCAGGGGCCGTTCCAGCAAGGCGTGCCCGAGCTTGGCTACCAGCTGAAGCTGGTGCCGCGCGACATCTACCGGCTCGGTATCGCGGCGGTCAACCGCTATTGCGAGAAGACCCACGGCAAGGCGTTCGCGGAGCTCGACGCGCCGACGCGCGATACCGTGCTGGGCGCGCTGGAGAAGGGCGGCGCGCAGATCGACGACGTGCCGCCCGGCGTGTTCTTCGGCCAGTTGCTGCAGAACACGCGCGAAGGCTATTTCTGCGATCCGGTGCATGGCGGCAATCACGACATGGCCGCGTGGAAGATGATCGGTTTTCCCGGCGCGCGCGCGGACTTCATGGATTTCGTCAACCAGAGCGGCAAGCCCTATCCGTACGGCCCCGTCTCGATCAACGGGGAGCGCAGCTGATGGCCGCAGAGAAAAAACCGCATGTCGATGCGGTGATCGTCGGTTTCGGCTGGACCGGCGCGATTCTCGCGAAGGAACTGACCGAAGCGGGCTTGAACGTGGTCGCGCTCGAGCGCGGCGAGTATCGCGACACCTATCCGGACGGCGCGTATCCGAACACGATCGACGAGCTGACCTACAACATCCGCAAGAAGCTGTTCCTCGACCTGTCGAAGACGACGGTGTCGATCCGCCACGGGCTGCAGGATACCGCGCTGCCGTACCGGCAGCTCGCCGCGTTCCTGCCGGGTGAAGGCGTGGGCGGCGCGGGGCTGCACTGGTCGGGCGTGCATTTCCGGATCACGCCGGAAGAGCTGCGCCTGCGCAGCCACTATGAAGAGCGCTACGGCAAGAAGTTCATCCCCGAAGGGATGACGATCCAGGACACCGGCGTGACCTACGACGAGCTCGAGCCGCATTTCGATTTCGCGGAGAAGGTGTTCGGCACGTCGGGGCAGGCGTACAAGGTCGGCGGCAAGGTGGTCGGCGACGGCAACGTGTTCGAAGCGAACCGCAGCGACAACTTCCCGCTGCCCGCGCAGCTCAACACGTATTCGGCGCAGCGATTCTCCGATGCGGCGAAGTCGCTCGGCCTGCACCCGTACCGGCTGCCGTCGGCGAACACGTCGGGCCCGTACACGAACCCTTACGGCGTACAGATGGGCCCGTGCAACTTCTGCGGCTACTGCAGCGGTTATGCGTGCTACATGTACTCGAAGGCGTCGCCGAACCTGAACATCCTGCCCGCGCTGAAGCAGGCGCCGAACTTCGAGCTGCGCTCGAAGTGCCACGTGCTGCGCGTCGACCTCGACGACACGAAGAAGCGCGCGACGGGCGTGACCTATGTCGACCCGGCCGGGCGTGAAGTGCACCAGCCGGCCGATCTCGTGATCGTGGCCGCGTTCCAGTACCACAACGTGCACCTGCTGCTGCTGTCGGGCATCGGCAAGCCGTACGACCCGATCTCGGGCGAAGGCGTGGTGGGCCGCAATTTCGCGTACCAGAACCTGTCGACGATCAAGGCGTTCTTCGACAAGGACACCTACACGAATCCGTTCATCGGCGCGGGCGGCAACGGCGTCGCGGTGGACGATTTCAACGCGGACAACTTCGACCACGGCCCGCTCGGCTTCGTCGGCGGCTCGCCGCTGTGGGTGAACCAGGCCGGCGTGAAGCCGATCAGCGGCATCGCGACGCCGCCCGGTACGCCGCAGTGGGGCTCGGCGTGGAAGAAGGCGGTCAAGGACAACTACGCGCACACGATCTCGATGGACGCGCACGGCACCAACATGTCGTACCGCGACGTGTACCTCGACCTCGATCCGACCTATCGCGATTCGTACGGCCAGCCGCTGCTGCGGATGACCTTCGACTGGAAGGACAACGACATCAAGATGGCGCAGTACGTGACCGGGCAGATGAAGAAGATCGCGGAGGCGATGGGGCCGAAGGCGATCGGCGTGTCGACGCGCGAGTTCGGCAAGCACTTCGATTCGCGCGCATACCAGACGACTCACCTCGTCGGCGGCGCGATCATGGGCACCGACCCGAAGACGAGCGTGCTGAACCGCTACCTGCAGTGCTGGGACGTGCACAACGTGTTCGTGATGGGCGCGTCGGCGCTGCCGCAGGGCATCGGCTACAACCCGACCGGGATCATCGCGGCGCTGGCCTACTGGTCGGCACGTGCGATCCGCGAGCAATACCTGAAAAATCCCGCTCCGCTGGTGACCGTATGAAGAGGACGATGAACCACAACGTCGCGCGCCGCATGTCGCGCGCGCTGGCGGCCGGCGCGGCCTGGGCCGCGCTCGGCTTCGCAGGCGCGACGGCGTTTGCGCAGCCGGCTGCGCCTGCGGCGGCTTCCGGCCCGGCGGCTGCACCCGCGGCCCGGTCCGCCGACGCGAACCTGATCAAGCGCGGCGAATACCTCGCGCGGGCGGGCGACTGTATCGCGTGCCATACCGCGAGCGGCGGCAAGCCGTTCGCGGGCGGGCTGAAATTCGACACGCCGATCGGCGGCATCTATTCGACGAACATCACGCCGGACCCGAAGACGGGCCTCGGCGGCTGGACTTACGAGGACTTCACGCGCGCGGTGCGCGAAGGCGTGCGCAAGAACGGCGACACGATGTATCCGGCCATGCCGTTCCCGTCGTACGCGCGCCTGACCGACGACGACATGAAGGCGCTGTACGCGTACTTCATGCACGGCGTCGCACCCGTCGAGCACGAGAACCGTGCGGTCGACATCGTGTGGCCGCTGTCGATGCGCTGGCCGCTTACGATCTGGCGCAAGATGTTCGCCCCGACGCCGAAGCCGTTCGACGCGGCGCCGTACACCGATCCGGTGGTCGCGCGCGGCGCGTATCTCGTGCAGGGTCTCGGCCACTGCGGCGCGTGCCACACGCCGCGCGCGCCGACGATGCAGGAGCGCGGGCTGACCGACGCGGACGGCCCGGACTTCCTGGCCGGCGGTGCGGCGATCGATGGCTGGGTGCCGACGAGCCTGCGCGGCGAGCCGCGCACGGGTCTCGGCACGTGGAACGAAACCGAGATCGTGCAGTTCCTGAAGACGGGCCGCACGCTGCGCACGGCTGCATTCGGCGGGATGACGGACGTGGTCGGCCACAGCATGCAGCACATGACCGACGACGACCTGAACGCAATCGCGCGCTACCTGAAGACGCTGCCGCCGCGCGTGCAGGGCGAGCAGCCGCACGTGTACGACGCGGCGGCTGCCAAGGCCCTGCAGGCCGGCGACGCGAGCAAGCCGGGCGCGGCCGTCTATCGCGACAACTGCACGGCCTGCCACCGCAGCGACGGCCATGGCTACACGCGCGTGTTCCCGGCGCTCGCCGGCAACCCGGTCGTGCAGGGCGACGATCCGACCTCGCTGATCCACGTCGTGCTGGAAGGCAGCGCGCTGCAGGGCACGCGTACCGCGCCGTCGACGTTCACGATGCCGCCGTTCGGCTGGCGCCTGTCGGACCAGGAAGTCGCGGACGTGTCCAACTTCGTGCGCACGAGCTGGGGCAACACGGGGGCGCCGGTGACCGCCGCGCAGGTCGCGAAGGTGCGCAAGAGCGTGCCGTCGACCCGGCCCGAACCGCCGCCGGGCGCGCGGTTCCCGCAAGCGTCGCGCTGACGGGGGCGGCGGGGCGCCCGCCCCGCCTGTCCGATGTGCTTCAAGGCGCCGCGCGATCCGCGCGGCGCCTTTCGTTTCGCCGGGGTTGCACCCCGCCAAGGCGCGCCGCCGCGTGAATTTTTCGCGGCGGCGCGCCATTCTTCCGCCTCATCCCTTATCCTTTCGTTCTTGAACCTTACTAAATCGTTACAAGAACTTGGGAGGGGGGATGCCTCATGACATCAGCCTGATTGCGTTGCTCGCGGCCGGTTTCGGTCTCGCGATGGTCTTCGGTTACTTCGCGTCGCTGCTGAAAATGCCGCCGCTCGTCGGCTATCTGCTCGCCGGGATCGTGATCGGCCCCGGCACGCCCGGTTTCGTCGGCGACCTGTCGCTCGCGCAGCAGCTCGCCGAAGTCGGCGTGATGCTGCTGATGTTCGGCGTCGGCCTGCATTTCTCGCTCGGCGATCTGCTCGCGGTGCGCAAGATCGCGCTGCCGGGGGCCATCGTCCAGATCACGGTGGCCACGCTGCTCGGCGGCGGCCTCGCGCTCACCTGGGGCTGGAGCGTCGGTGCGGCGCTCGTGTTCGGGCTCGCGCTGTCGGTGGCGAGTACCGTCGTGCTGCTGCGTGCGCTGGAAGGGCGCGGGCTCGTCGAGACGGTCAACGGGCGCATCGCGGTCGGCTGGCTCGTCGTCGAGGATCTCGTGATGGTGCTCGTGCTCGTGCTGCTGCCGCCCGTCGCGGGGCTGCTCGGCGGCACGCCGCCCGGCGACGCGCACGCGGCCGGCGGCAGCGTGTGGGGCACGCTCGGCGTCACGATGCTGAAGGTCGCGGCGTTCATCGCATTGATGCTGGTGGTCGGCAAGCGCGTGTTCCCGCGCATTCTGTGGCTCGTCGCGCGCACGGGCTCGCGCGAGCTGTTCACGCTGTGCATGATCGCGGCCGCGGTCGGCATCGCGTTCGGCGCGGCGAAGCTGTTCGACGTGTCGTTCGCCCTCGGCGCGTTCTTCGCCGGGATGATGATGCGCGAATCGGAGTTCAGCCGGCGCGCGGCCGACGAGACGCTGCCGCTGCGCGATGCGTTCTCGGTGCTGTTCTTCATTTCGGTCGGGATGCTGTTCGACCCGAAGATCCTGCTCGCGGAGCCGCTGCACGTGATCGAGGTCGCGGCGATCGTGGTGATCGGCAAGACGCTCGCGGCGGTCGCGCTCGTGATTGCGTTCCGCTATCCGCTGAATACGGCGCTGACGGTCGGCGCGGGCCTCGCGCAGATCGGCGAGTTCTCGTTCATCCTCGCGGGGCTCGGCCGTGCGCTCGGGCTGCTGTCGGCCGAGGGGCAGAGCCTGATCCTCGCGGTCGCGCTGATCTCGATCGCGATGAACACGCTGCTGTTCGCGATGATCGATCCGGCGCTTGCGTGGATCCGCAAGCATTCGGCGTTCGCGCGCAAGCTCGAGGCGCGCGACGATCCGCTCGCCGCGCTGCCGATGTCGACGCCGCAGACACATCTCACCGGGCAGGTCGTGATCGTCGGCTACGGCAAGGTCGGCACGCGCATCGCGCATGCGCTCGACGAGCGCGGCATCGCGTACGTCGTCGTCGAGCAGAATCGCGAGCTCGTCGAGAAACTGCGCGCGGAAGGCGTTGCCGCCGTGTCGGGCGATGCGATCGAGCCGATCGTGCTGGTGCAGGCGCATATCGCGCGCGCCGGGATGCTGGTCGTCACGCTGCCCGACGTGTTCGACGTACGGCAGATCGTCGAAATCTCGCGCACGCTCAACCCGGCGCTCGAGGTCGTGCTGTGCACGAACAGCGGCGACGAGGCCGCGCTGCTGTCGAACGAGGGCATCGGCACCGTGTTCATGGGCGAGACCGAACTCGCGCGCGGGATGACCGAGCACGTGCTCGGCAGGATGGCGAAGCCGGTCGCGGCCGCGCGTTGACGGCGGGCCGGGCGGCCCGCGCGGCCGCCGCCGGCGCCGCGGGCTTCGGTTTCAGTAGAACGTCTCGAGCGTCAGCTCCTGCGCCATCACGCGATTGCCGGCCAGCAGGCCGCCGTCGACGGGCAGCGCGACGCCCGTGATGATCCGCGCCGCCGGCGAGCACAGGAACAGCGCGGCCTGCGCGACGTCGTCCGGCGTCGCGAAATCGTCGAGCGGATACCACTTCCTCAATTGCTCGAACACCTGCGGATTGCGCTGCACGCGCGCTTCCCACGCGGGCGTCTTCACGGTGCCCGGCAGCACGATGTTCGCGCGCACGCCGTCGCGGCCGAATTCGATCGCGAGCGATTTCGTGTAGCTGATCAACCCGGCCTTCGCCGCGCTGTACGCCGGATGCCCGAGCGCATGCACGCCGTTGACCGAACCGATGATCGCGATTGCGCCGCGCCCGCGTGCGCGCATGCCGGGCAGCACGGCTTCGACGCTCATGTAGGTGGCCGTCAGGTTCGCGTCGAGATCCGTGCGCCAGGTGGCGGGCGTCGTGTCGCGCAGCGTGGTCGATGCGGCCGTGCCCGCGTTGGCGACGAGCACGTCGGCTTGCGGATGCGATTCGAGCGTCGATTGCAGCCGTTCGGCGTCGGTCAGGTCGTCGACGACCGGCGTCACGTGCGCGTCGCCGAGCGTATCGATGAAGCGGTCGAGCGCCGCGCGGTCGCGATCGAGCGCGAGCACGCGGTCGCCAGCCGCGAGGAAGGTGCGGCACAGCGCCTGGCCGATGCCACCGGCGGCGCCCGTCACGAGGGTGGTGCGTGTCATGTCGGCTCCTTGTGCCGGCTCACAGGCCGAGCGCGGCGCGCGCCTGCTTTTCGTTGTCGCGCGTGATCAGCGTGCCGGACGTCAGCACGAGCGGCGGCGGCGCCTGGTTCTTCGTGATCCAGTCGTACATGTCGATGCTCGTCTGGTAGCCGTGCTGGCGCGGATTCAGCAGGATCGAGCCGTAGAAGCCCGTCGGCTTCGGCTTCGCGAATTCGTTGAGCGCGATCTGGCTGCCGTTGATGCCGACCGCGACCATCGCATCCGCGCCGATGCCGCGCCCCTCGGCGGCGCGCACCGCGCCGACCGTCGTGTCGTCGTTCGAGCCGAACGCGACCCAGCGCTTGAAATTCGCATGCTTGGTGAGCGCGATGTTCGCCGCGTTGAACGCGCCTTCGGTGTCGGCCGTCATTTCGGGCGCATCGATCACGTTCGCGGCCGGGAAGCCGGCGGCCTTGAGCGCATCGACCGCGCCGGTCGTGCGTTCGCGTGCGGTCGGCAACTGGTCGTACGCGATCCGGATGATGCCGACCTCGGCCGGGTTCCAGCCGCGCCGCTTCGTCTCGTCCGCGATCGCCTGGCCGACCTGCTGGCCGATCTTGTACGCGGAGATGCCCATGTGCGGCACGCCCTGGAGCGGTGCACCGCGGCCGTCGACGAGCTGGTCGTCGACCGACATCAGCTTGATCCCCGCGCGCTTCGCCTTCGCCGCGATGCCGGGGCCGAGCTTCACGTCGGGTGCGCAGATGATCACGCCCTGTGCCTTTTGCGCGGCGAGGCTGTCGAGCGCGGTCGATACCTTTTCGCCGCTCGGCGTCGCGATCTTGATCAGCGTGAAGTGCTTTTCCTTCGCCGCCTGGTCGGCGAAGCGCCATTCGTCCTGGAACCACGGATCGTCCGGCTGTTTGACGAGGAAGCCGATTTTCACGTCGGCGGGGTCGGCGGCATGGGCGGGTAACCCGCCGACCAGCGCCGCGCTCGTAATGGCCAGTGCGAGCGTCTTCCAGTGGAATCGCATGCGTCTCTCTCCTTTTTTGTAGTCGCGCGCACGGGCAGGGCTGCCCGACACGCGGAAAAATTGTAGGAGGAGGGAGCGGGAACGCTCAAATGATGCGCGGCGTTCCTAGAAAGTGGGACGGTGCCCGATGGCGGGGAAATGCGTGGCGGCCAGGGGCCGCCGGTGTGCCACGTGCGCCGGCGGCCGACGTGTCGCGGGGACGTGCCGCGCTTATCCGGCCGCCGTGGCCGGCTGCACCTGTACGTTCGACGGCGCGGCAGTCTTCAGCGGCGCTGCGGTTTTCGGTACCGCAGCCGTCCTGGTTTGCGCAGCCGCTTTCGGCGCGGCCACCGTCTTCTGCGGCGCGGCGGGCTTCGCCGGCGGCGTCTTCTCGGGCTCGACCGGCGCGTCGGGCGGCACGCCGAGCAGTTGCAGCGAGCCGCTCGTGACCGACGCGAACACCGGGCCGGCCACCGTGCCGCCGTAGTAGCCCTTGCCGCGCGGCTCGTCGATCATCACCGCGACGATCAGGCGCGGGTTGCTCATCGGCGCCATCCCCGCGAACAGCGCGCGGTACTTGCCCTTCGCGTAGGTCGCGCCGACCTGCTTGCGCGCGGTACCGGTCTTGCCACCGATCCGGTAGCCGTCGACGCGCGCGCGGCGCCCCGTGCCGCCTTCGCCGACCGCCATCTCGAGCATCGAGCGGATCGACGCGGCCGTTTGCGGCGACGTCACGCGATGGCCGCGATGCGCGTCGATCGTCTGCTGGTCGGTGCCGTTCTTCAGCAGCGACACCGGGTGCAGCGTGCCGTCGCCGGCATAGGCCGTATAGGTTTGCGCGATCTGCAGCAGCGACATCGACAGGCCGTAGCCGTATGCCATCGTCGCCTGCTCGATCGGCCGCCAGCGCTTGTAGCCGCGCAGCCGGCCCGACGCGACGCCCGGGAACGTCAGCTCCGGCGCGCGGCCGATCCCGTATTCCTGGTACTTGTTCCAGATCGTTTCGGCGGGCAGGTTCAGCGCGAGCTTCGCGAGCGCGACGTTGCTCGACTTCTGGAGCGCCTGCGAGACCGTCAGCGAACCGTGGTTCGACGTGTCGTGGATCACGGCCGGGCCGATCTTGTAGGTGCCCGGCGACGTGTTGATGATCGTGTTCGGCGTGACCTTGCGTTCGTCGATGGACAGCGCGACGACGAGCGGCTTGATCGTCGAGCCCGGTTCGAACGTGTCGATCACCGCGCGGTTGCGCAACTGCTGGCCGGTGAGGCGCGCGCGGTCGTTCGGGTCGAAGGTCGGGTAGTTCGCCAGCGCGAGGATCTCGCCGTTCTGCGCGTCGAGCACCACGACGCTGCCGGCCACCGCGTTGTTCTCGACCACGGCCGCCTTGAGCTGGCTGAACGCGAGCTGCTGGATGCGGCGGTCGATCGTCAGCTCGATCGTCGCGCCATGCTGCGCCGGGACGAGCGGGCGCGTGTCCGACACGATGCGGCCGAGCCGGTCGCGGATCACCTCGCGCTGCCCGGACGTGCCCGACAGGCGCGCATTCGCCGCGAGCTCGACGCCTTCCTGGCCCTTGTCCTCGACGTTCGTGAAGCCGACCACGTGCGCGGCCGATTCGCCTTCCGGGTAGAAGCGCTTCGAATCGGCGATCTGCGTGATGCCGTCGATCGCGAGCTTGTCGAGCCTGCCTGCCGTGTCGGCGTCGACCTGCCGCTTGAGCAGCACGAACGTCTTGTCGTTGCCGAGGCGCCGCTTGACCTCGACGAGCGGCATGTCGAGCAGCTTCGAGATCTGCGGGTAGTCGGTGTCGGCGACCTGCTTCGGGTTCGCCCAGATTTCATAGGTCGACAGGCTGACGGCGAGCATCGCGCCGTTGCGGTCGACGATGCGCCCTCGCATCGCGTCGAGCTCGATCGTGCGCTGGTAGCGTTTCTGGCCCTGGCCGACGTAGAACTCCTTGTTCGCGACCTGCACCCAGAACGCGCGGCCGATCAGCGCGGCGAACGCGAGGAACACGATGATCACGATCAGCTTCGAGCGCCACATCGGCAGGCGCGACGCGAGCATCGGGTTCTTGGTCGCGGCCGCGTACGGATCGGCGGGGTGGGTCTTCTTTTTCACGCTCATGCAATGGCCGGGTCGGGTCGCCGGAGGGCGGCGAGTCAGTCTGAATAATGCGATTGTAATAAATGAGTAAACGCCGTGTGGGGAAAGTATGTTCCGGCCCCCTGAAAAGGCGCGAATCGGCGATCCGGCAAAGGGTGGAACAGGGCATACGAAAAGAGGGCGGAAGCGGAGCTTCACAGACGCAGCAGGTGATCGAGGGTGGCCGATTCGGTGCGTATCGATCCGCTCACACGATCTCCGGGACAATCGATGCCGCCCGTCCCCGGCGCGCGATCAATTGCCCGGCTCGCGATTATTTATTTGCACCAGAAAATGAAAACGCCCCGAAAAGGGGCGCCGCTAATACTGAATATCGAAATGAATATCACTGAACCCGGAATAAACCCGAAAACCGCAGACGAATTACATCGATAATTTCTACCGGGTGACGGAAATGAATTCCCGATATTCCGGCTCGCTCGTGCAGCGATCGACAGCCTGCAGTCGCCATGCGCCGGGGTGATTGCCGGCGAGTACGGCGGAGCCCTGTTCGCGCTGGGTCGCACCGAACGACAGTCCCTTCAACTGGCACACGGCATTCCCGCCATCAGCCGCGCAGAGCGCCATCGCGCCCTCGACGTCGCGAACCTTGCCCCAGGCGGGAAGATCGATGCCCTGATGTGCCTCGCGCGACCACAGTCCTTCGTCGGTGTCGACCCACAGTACCGCGAACGAGTGTCGGGTTGCTGATTCGCTGCCATTAATCCGAATGGTGAGGCGCATTGTGATCGTCTCCAAAAAAATGAACATTCGACCGTTTTGACTTGATCAGTCTAGATAGACTGGTGTGAAACGCAAGTGATAATCCGCAATAAATCCGAATTGAGTTCATTGCGGTTTCAGATGAAACGATGTCTGACGATTCATGGTTATTCCGGCGGCGCGCGCAAACACACGCCCACCGGCGATCGCGGCGCCGATCGGGGCCCGGTTGATCCTCGAGACATGGGACGACACCGCCGAGAGGCGCGTCGATCTGTCGCGTGCAACCGGCCGCGGAAACCGGGCCGGCCGACGCGGTCCGGCCGTGCCGGAGGGAGCGCGACCGGAGGTTGAGGCGTTCCGACTGCATTGCCGGACGACAGACTCCGACAATCGCATACAAATCGGCACACTTTCACGAAACTTTCGGGACAGACTTGCCTGCGGTCGGGCCCCACACTGAGATATTCCCGATCCAGTGCCGCGGACGCCCGTCCTCGGCGGCTGCCGCCGCCTCGTGCCAGAGACGCGATCGACGCGATCGCGGGCCGCACGCCCGATCGGGACTGCCGGGGCGCGCGTCAGGCCCCGGCCCGGCCGGTGAGCCGTGCGCAGCCCGCAACCGCGGCCGCCGCGCCGCCCGGCCGATTCTTCGAAGGAGACTATCGTGCTGATCTGGAAAACCGCGTTGTCGCTCAACTGGCGGACGAGCCTCGTGTCGCCGGCCAGCGCACCGGTCGCGGCGGCGAACGTCGGGCGGCTGGTGCTGACCGGCGCAACCGGCTTCATCGGCAGTACCGTCCTGACGGCGCTCGTCAATGCGGGGCTGCTCGACCGCATCGTCTGCGTCGTGCGCGCGCAGGATCGCGGCCATGCCGTCGCGCGACTGCGCGAAGCGGCGCTGCGCGCGGGGCTGGCGCCGTACTGGGCGTCGCGCCTGACCGACGCGAACGTGATCGTCGGTGCGCTCGGCGACGTGTGGCAGGGCGCCGACGCACCGCGCCTCGCCGCCGCGACGCACGTGATTCACTGCGCCGGCCATGCGTCGCCGGCCGACGGCGCGCACCTGCGGGCCGACATCGCCGACGCGGTGCGTTTTGCCGAGCGTTTCGCACGGGCGCCGCGCCTGCTGCGCTTCGTCTACGTCGGTACGGCCTACGCGCATGCGGGTCGTGGCGGGATCGTGCAGGAGGAGGCGGCGGGCGACGCGGCGAACGACGTCGCGCGCGACGAAGAAGGCCTGCCGGGCGCGGTGCTCGCCGCGGACTACCTGCATGCGAAGGCGGAGACCGAGCAGCGCCTGCGTGCGCTCGGGCTGCCGCTCGTCGTGGTGCGGCCGTCGCATGTGGTCGGCCATACGGTACTCGGTACGCGGCCCGCGCCGAATTCGTTCTGGATGTTCCGGCTGGCGCATGCCGCACGCCGCTTCACCGCGCGACCGATGACGCGCATCGATATCGTGTCGGTCGACGACGTGGCGCGCGCGACGATGCTGCTGGCCGTCAAGCCGACGCTCGCACACGACCTGTATCACGTATCGGCCGGCGACGAGGCGCCGCAGGTCGCGCAGATCGTGCGTGCGATGGACGAGGCGGCGGGGATGACCGGCGCACCGCGCTACGCGGCGTGTGCGCCGGCCGAATTGCCGCTCGTGGTGCGCGACGTGCTCGGGCGAACCGATCCGGCACTCGAGCGCGTGATCGGCCGGGCGTTGCAGCGCTGCGGGGAATTCGCGACGGTCGATCGCGTGTTCGACAACCGTCGCGTGCGCGACGAAATCGATTTCGAGCCGCTGCCGTTCATCGATTACGTCGAGGAATGCATGCGCACGTCGCGCGGCGTGGCCGTGACCGAGCTGATGCGCGGCGCGGTGCACTGACCGTCCCGCCGCACCGGCCCCCGTTCCCGCGGCCGGCGGGAACGGGGGCCGTCATCACGTGTTGCCGCCGAGCTCGATGAGCCGGTCGAGCGCGCGATAGATGTCTTCGAGGCCGTCCTCGCCGAACCGCGATTCGAGCTGCCGGTACTGCTCGTCGATCCGCGGGCCGATTTCCGTGACCAGTTTCCTGCTTTGCGGCGTAAGGCTCACCAGCAGCCGGCGCTGATCTTCCTGCGCGCGCGTGCGTGTGATCAGGCCGTCGCGCTCCATCCGTTCCAGCACGCCCGTGAGGCTCGGGCTCAGGATGCAGCAGCGGCGCGCAATCTGTCCCGCTTCGAGCGCTTGCGCCGGTTCGCCGTCGAGCACGCGGATGATCCGCCATTGCTGTTCGGTCAGCGCGAATTCCTTGAGAATGGGGCGGAACAGACCCATCAGCGTTTCGCGGGCCTCCAGCAGCAGCATGGCCAGGTTGCGATGGTCGAGCGTACGGTTCATCGGGGTGAGCAGTGGACGGGGACGCATCAATCTTAACAGCCGAACGGAGTGAATTTCGCGTATCAGGGTAATCGAGGTTGCCAGCGTTCGATTGTTTACTTAAGATATTAAGTATTGACGATACGCCGCGACGCGCGGCAGGGGAATGACGCATGGAGCTGTCTTGCATGACCGCCGCGGCGCCGCCGTTGCCGGTCGCCATCGGTACCGTCTACGGTGCGCTGCTCAACGAGCGTGCGGCGCTCGACGCACTCGGCGATGCCGTGAACGCACCGCCTTACGGCCGCCCGCCGCAGGCGCCGATCCTGTACATCAAGCCCGCCAACACGCACGCGGCCGACGGCGCGACCGTCGTCGTGCCGGCCGGCGTCGACGCCCTGGAGATCGGCGCGTCAGTGGCCGTCGTGTTCGCCCGGCGCGCGACGCGCGTGCCGGCCGCGCTGGCGCTCGACTACCTTCACGGCTTCACGCTCGCCAGCGACGTGTCGGTCCCCCATCCCGACTACTACCGTCCGGCCGTGCGCTTCAAGTGCCGCGACGGTTTCTGCCCAATGGGCCCGGCCATCGTGCCGGCCGCCGCGCTTGGCGATGTCGACACGATCGGCCTGACCGTGCGGATCGACGGCGAGGTGGCCGTGTCCGCCTCGACGGCCACGCTGATTCGCTCCGTGCGCGAACTGATCGCCGACGTGACGGCCTTCATGTCGTTCGACGCGGGCGATGTGTTGCTGCTCGGCGTCGCGGGCGGCGCACCGCGCGCCCGCGCGGGCAGCACGATCGAGATCGCCGCCGCCGGCATCGGCACGTTGCGGCACACGCTGATCGCGGAGGAAACACGATGAAGACGGCACGCGTGATCTACAACGGCGCATTGCATGCGGCCGAACCGGCCGGCGACGGCGCGATCCGTCTCGACACGGGGCGGGTCGTTGCCGAGGACGCGGTTGTGTGGCTGCCGCCCGTCGCGCCGCGCACCACGTTCGCGCTCGGCCTCAACTACGCCGACCACGCGAAGGAACTCGCGTTCAAGGCGCCGAGCGAACCGCTGATCTTCCTGAAGGGGCCGAATACGTTCATCGGCCACCGTTCGCGCACGGTGCGCCCGGCGGACGCGACGCACATGCACTACGAGTGCGAGCTGGCCGTCGTGATCGGCCGGCCTGCGCGCAACGTGAGCCGCGCGCAGGCGCTCGACTACGTGGCCGGCTACACGGTCGCGAACGACTACGCGATCCGCGACTATCTCGAGAACTACTACCGTCCGAACCTGCGCGTGAAGAACCGCGACACCTGCACGCCGCTCGGGCCGTGGTTCGTCAGCCGCGACGAGATCGGCGATTCGGGCGACCTGACGTTGCGCACGACGGTGAACGGACGGGAGACGCAGCGCGGCAGCACGCGCGACATGATCTTCGACGTGCCGGCGTTGATCGAGCACATCAGCGGCTTCATGACGCTCTCGCCGGGCGACCTGATCCTGACCGGTACGCCCGAGGGGCTGGCGGACACGAAGCCGGGCGACGAGGTCGTGACCGAAATCGAAGGGATCGGCCGGCTCGTGAACACGATCGTCGGCGAAGCAGACTACTATCGCGCCGGCTGAGCCCGTCGCCCAAGGAGAGAGCATGACCATCAAGCACTGGATCGACGGCCGCGAAGTCGAGAGCCGCGAGACGTTCACGACGCTGAATCCCGCGACGGGGGAAGTCATCACCGACGTCGCATCGGGCGGCGAGGCCGAAGTCGACGCGGCCGTGCGCGCCGCGAAGGAAGCCTTCCCGAAATGGGCGAACACGCCCGCCAGGGAGCGCGCGAAGCTGATGCGCAGGCTCGGCGAGCTGATCGAGAAGAACGTGCCGATGCTCGCGGCGCTGGAGACGCAGGACACCGGCCTGCCGATCGCGCAGACGAGCAAGCAGTTGATTCCGCGCGCGTCCGAGAACTTCAACTTCTTCGCGGAAGTGTGCGTGCAGATGAACGGCCGCACCTATCCGGTCGACGACCAGATGCTGAACTACACGCTGTACCAGCCGGTCGGCGTGTGCGCGCTGGTGTCGCCGTGGAACGTGCCGTTCATGACCGCGACGTGGAAGACGGCGCCGTGCCTCGCGCTCGGCAACACGGCCGTGCTGAAGATGTCGGAGCTGTCGCCGCTGACGGCCGACCAGCTCGGCCGCCTCGCGCTCGAAGCCGGCATCCCGCCGGGCGTGCTCAACGTCGTGCAGGGTTACGGCGCGACGGCCGGCGACGCGCTGGTGCGTCATCCGGACGTGCGTGCGGTGTCGTTCACCGGCGGTACGGTGACCGGCAAGCGGATCATGGAGCGTGCGGGGCTGAAGAAGTATTCGATGGAACTCGGCGGCAAGTCACCGGTACTGATCTTCGACGACGCCGATTTCGACCGCGCGCTCGACGCGTCGCTGTTCACGATCTTCTCGATCAACGGCGAACGCTGCACGGCCGGCTCGCGGATCTTCGTGCAGCGCACGATCTACGATCGCTTCGTGCAGGAATTCGCGCGCCGCGCGAACAACCTGGTGGTCGGCGATCCGTCCGATCCGGCCACGAACCTCGGCGCGATGATCACGCGCCAGCACTGGGAAAAGGTGACCGGCTATATCCGCATCGGCGAGCAGGAAGGCGCGCGTGTGGTTGCGGGCGGCGCCGACAAGCCGGCGGGCTTGCCCGACCACCTGCGCAACGGCAACTTCGTGCGGCCGACCGTGCTGGCCGACGTCGACAACCGGATGCGCGTCGCACAGGAAGAAATCTTCGGGCCGGTCGCGTGCCTGATTCCGTTCGAGGACGAGGAAGAAGGGCTGCGGCTCGCGAACGACACGTCGTACGGCCTTGCGTCGTACATCTGGACGCAGGATGTCGGCAAGGTGCATCGCCTCGCGCGCGGCATCGAGGCCGGGATGGTGTTCGTGAACAGCCAGAACGTGCGTGACCTGCGCCAGCCGTTCGGCGGCGTGAAGGAATCGGGCACCGGGCGCGAGGGCGGCGAATACAGCTTCGAGGTGTTCGCGGAGATCAAGAACGTGTGCATCTCGATGGGTTCGCACCACATTCCGCGCTGGGGCGTGTGACGGGCGCGGGTCGTCTGCAGCACGAAAGAACCAAACGGAGACTTGAACGATGGGCAAACTGTCCCTCGCCGCGAAAATCACGCACGTGCCGTCGATGTACCTGTCGGAACTGCCCGGCAGGCATCACGGCTGCCGCGAGGCGGCGATCCGCGGCCATCAACTGATCGGCGAGCGCTGCCGCGCGCTCGGCGTCGACACGATCGTCGTGTCGGACGTGCACTGGCTCGTCAACGCCGGTTATCACGTGAACTGCAATGCGCGATTCGCGGGCACGTACACGAGCAACGAGCTGCCGCATTTCATCCGCGACATGGAGTATGCGTATCCGGGCAACCCGGCGCTCGGCCGGCTGATCGCCGAGACGGCCAGCGCGCGCGGCGTCGCGACGCGCGCGCACGAGATCGACAGCCTCGAACTCGAATACGGCACGCTCGTGCCGATGCGCTACATGAACGCCGACCAGCACTTCAAGGTCGTGTCGATCGCCGGCTGGTGCATGTGGCATCAGCTCGACGAAAGCCGGCGCTTCGGCGAGGCGCTGCTCGAGGCGATCGAAAGGAGCGATTCGAACGTCGCATTCCTCGCGAGCGGCTCGCTGTCGCACCGTTTCAACGACAACGGCAGCCCCGAGGAATCGATCCACCAGATCAGCCGCGAATTCTTCCGGCAGGTCGACCTGCGCGTGGTCGAGCTGTGGAAGCAGGGCGATTTCAAGACCTTCTGCGCGATGCTGCCCGAGTACAACACGCATTGCCACGGCGAAGGCGGGATGCACGACACGGCGATGCTGCTCGGCCTGCTCGGCTGGGATCGCTACGATAAACCCGTCGAGATCGTCACCGACTATTTCGCGAGTTCGGGTACCGGGCAGATCAATGCGATCTTCCCGGTGGCCTGAGCACTGCGCCACGCACTCGACTGGAGACCCGCCATGCCACATATCGTCGTCGAATACACCGCGAACATCCGCGACGACGCACGCATTCCCGCGCTGCTGCGCACGATCAACGCCACGCTGATCGCGCAGGGCGGCGTGTTCCCGACGGGCGGCATCCGCTCGCGCGCGATCGAACTGCAGGATTACTGCGTAGCCGACGGCACGGAAGACGATGCGTTCGTGCACGTGACGCTGAAGATCGGCTCGGGCCGCAGCGATGCGCAGAAAAAAGCCGCGTGCGACGCGCTGTTCGACGCGATCAAGGCGCATTTCGCGGAACTGTACGCGAAACGGTACCTCGCGCTGTCGATGGAGCTGACCGAGTTCAGCGAAAGCGGCTCGTACAAGCACAACAACATCCACGCCCGCTACAAGCGGGCCGGCTGAACCCCATTCCCGATCCGACCATGCTCGAAACCGCCCTCATCGACCAGCTCGCGCAGCGTCTGCACGACGCCGAGCGCGAGCGTAAGCAGATCCGCCAGATCTCGCTCGACCATCCCGACATCACGATCGACGACGCGTATGCGATCCAGCGCGCGTGGGTCGCCGTCAAGCTCGCGGAAGGCCGCACGCTGAAGGGCCACAAGATCGGCCTCACGTCGAAGGCGATGCAGAACACGTCGCAGATCGACGAGCCCGATTACGGCGCGCTGCTCGACGACATGTTCTTTGCCGACGGCGGCACGATCCCCACCGGGCGCTTCATCGTGCCGCGTGTCGAGGTCGAACTCGCGTTCGTGCTCGGCAAGCGGCTCACCGGCCCGGACTGCACGATCTTCGACGTGTATGGCGCAGTCGACTACGTGGTGCCCGCGCTCGAGATCATCGACGCGCGCAGCCAGTCGATCGACCCCGATACGAAACGGCCGCGCAAGGTGTTCGACACGATAGCCGACAACGCGGCGAACGCGGGCGTGGTGATCGGCGGGCGGCCCGTGAAGCCGCAGGACGTCGACCTGCGGTGGGTCGCGGCGATCATGTCGCGTAACGGCGTGGTCGAGGAAACGGGCGTCGCGGCCGGCGTGCTGAACCATCCGGCGAACGGCGTCGCGTGGCTCGCCAACCGGCTGGCCCGCTTCGACGTTGCGCTGGAGCCGGGGCAGATCGTGCTCGGCGGTTCGTTCACGCGGCCGTGCGCGGCGCGGCCGGGCGACACGTTCAGCGTCGACTACGGCCCGCTCGGGACGATCCAGTGCTACTTCGAGTGAGGTGAGCGAACGATGCGGATTCCTACGAATGTCTTCAAGGCCGCGCTTGCGCGCGGCGACGCGCAGGTCGGGCTGTGGCTCGGGCTCGCCAATCCGTACAGCGCGGAAGTGGTCGCGGGCGCCGGTTTCGACTGGCTGCTGATCGACGGCGAGCATGCGCCGAATACGGTGCCGACGATCCTCGCGCAATTGCAGGCAATCGCGCCGTATCCGTCGCATCCGGTCGTGCGCGTACCGTGGAACGATCCGGTGATCGTCAAGCAGGTGCTCGATCTCGGCGCGCAGACGCTGCTCGTGCCGATGGTGCAGAGCGCCGACGAGGCGCGTGCGGCGGTGGCCGCGACGCGCTATCCGCCGCACGGGATTCGCGGCGTGGGCAGCGCGCTGGCGCGTGCGTCGCGGTGGAACCGGGTCGGCGATTACCTGCATCGCGCGAACGAGGAGATGGCCGTGCTCGTGCAGGTCGAGACACGCGCGGGGCTCGACGCGATCGATGCGATAACGCGGGTCGAGGGCGTGGACGGCGTGTTCATCGGGCCGGCGGATCTCGCGGCCGATCTCGGGCATCTCGGCCATCCGGGGCACCCGGACGTGCAGGCCGCGATCGATGGTGCGATCCGCGCGATCAAGGCGGCCGGCAAGGCGCCGGGCATTCTCAGCGCGGATGAGGCAGCCGCGCGGCGTTATCTGGACGCGGGAGCGCTGTTCGTCGCGGTCGGGGTCGATACGACGTTGCTGGCGAGGAGTGCGGAGCGGTTGGCGGAGCAGTTCAAGGGGAAAGGGGGCGAGGCGGTCAAGAAGGGGGACGGGACGTATTGAACGAAGCAAGGTATGGCTGATGTGTCTCGGGTGCGATTGAATTTCGCTCATTACGATTTTTGTGTGTTTCGAATAAGCTGGCGAAATCCTGCACTCCGCCTGAACAGTACGATGCCACATACCACGACCCCCGACATGCTCGTGCCTGTCGAAGACGTCGAAGCAGTCGAGCGGCACCGCACGCAGGCGGCTTACCCGGCAACGCGAACCGGTACGAAGCGTACGATGGAAAACGCTCGAGCGGACTGTGGGGGGCGGCGTTCCGCCATTCCTGTCCGGTTTCTGGCTGCGCTCGCATTAGGCCTCCTGGTGGCAGGCTGCAATCAGGAAGCGCCGCAAGCAAGCGCCACTGCACCGGTGGCGCGTGCCGACGGAACGGTCGAGAATCCAGCGTCGGTAAGTGGATTGAACTACGCATCGTATGGAGTTGGACGTTTCTCCATCACGGATTCTCAAGGTCGAAGCGGGGGAGGACCGAACATCGCACCGGTCAGCAAGACTGGGGAACCGGGTGGTGGAGGCTCCGAAATGTGCTGCGTCTATGTTCCTGAGACGTGGCGTGACGGAATGACGGTGAGTGTGCGTTGGGAACGCGACTTGCACCCATACGACGCCAACGACCGTAGTGGCGACCAATGGCTCGAAGCCGTGGCAAAAGTGCCGCCATATGGACCAAAACAATACAACTTCGTGGTGCAGTTCCTCGAGGACGACCGGATTCGCGTCCGCGTTGACGACGGCAGTTCCCTGGACAAACCGGTTAGCAATGATCCGTATGTCGTTCAGGGCGTGCTCGACGCCAGGGCGAATGCACAAACGTACGCATGGCACGAACGCGACGAAGCGGCCAAGGCATACGACCAGCAACTACAAGAAAAGGCGGAGCGGGTGTCTAAACAGCGGGTCGAAAAATGAGCGCGATCCAACGCTCGGTATCCATGTCGGACGCTGGTCGTCCTGGCGAAGCGAAGCAGGCGTGGATCGACGGTGCCACCGTCGTTGCCCCGAAGATGCACTGTCCGACGCTGCACATCAGTCTTTCCTTTGACGGGACGAACAGGCGCTGCCAATGGACTATGACCGACTTCCGCCATTGCTGGTTTCAAGCCTCGTAAGCTCGCTGTACTTCCCCGGCGTCGTCCCCAACGCCCGCCTGAACATGTCGATGAACGCGCTCACGTTGTCGTACCCGAGATCGAGCGCGATCGTCGTCACCGGCACGCCGTCGGCGATTTTCTCCAGCGCCCGCAGCAGCCGGGCCTGCTGACGCCACTGCGCGAACGTCAGCCCCGTCTCGGCCACGAAGCGGCGGCTCATCGTCCGCGCGCTGATTCCCGCCCATTCTGCCCATTCCTCCAGCCGCCGGTTGTCCGCGAGATCCGCGGCAAGCGCATCGGTGATCCTCGTCAGCCGCGGATCCTGCGGCCGCGCCAGCCCCAGCGCCTCGACTTCCGACGACGCGATTTCATCGAGGATCACGTCGGCGATCCGGGTTCGCGCGGCATCCAGCTCCGAACCCTCCCAACTCGCCGCGCGCTGCACGGCTTCGCGCAGCAGCGGCGTCGTGCGGATCGCGCGCGGGGTATCCGGCAGCGCCGCGCAGCGCGCTTCGGCGATGAACGCCGACCAGCCGGAAATCGGCCCGAACGAATGCAACGAATGGCGGCAATGCGGTGGAATCCAGATCGCATGGATCGCCGGCACGACCCAGTCCTGGTCGTCGAGGCCGATCGTCAGCAACCCGCTCAGCGCGCCGACGAGCTGGCCGCGCGCATGCGAATGAGGTGGCGTCACGCGCGGGTCGCGTTGCGACAGCACGGCGGCAACGACGAACGGGCCGTCGTCGGACGTGACGAAGCGGGCGGGCAGGAGCGGATCGGACATGGCCGGATATCGGTATCGAATGGCCGTTATACCGGAGATCGGCCGAATTTGCACGCCTACACTGCGTCCATCGATAACAACCGGAGTACGACACGATGCGAGCCGAACAGATGCTTCCCGACCAGACCGACCGGATCACGCTTGGCGATACGACGATCCGCAAGGGGACCGTCGGTGCGTTCCTGGTCAACGCGCGGGTGCTGACCGACCCGAACGCCGCGCCCGCCGACCGGGCGCGCGCGGAAGCCGACGCGATCGATGCGTTGCCCGCGCTGCGTGCGCTCGGCCTGTTCGACGTGCTGGAAGTGCGCGATCCCGCGCTGCGCGCGTGGCTCGACGCACGCTGATGCGCACCGGAACCGTCGATCGGGATCCCCGATTCAAGGAGTCACCATGAAAGCAGCAGTCGTGACGGGCGCCGGCGTGCGGCCCGTTCATATGGAGTTCGATGCGCCGCACGCGATGCCGGGCCACAGCCTGATCGACGTGACGGCGTCCGCGCTGAGCCGGATCGCGCAGGGGCGCGCGGCCGGCACGCATTACTCGTCGGAGGGGCGTTATCCGTTCGTCGTTGGCGTCGACGGGGTTGGCCGCCGTCTCGACGACGGGCAGCGTGTCTACTTCTTCGGCGCGCCCGCACCGTTCGGCGCGATGGCCGAACGCACGATCGCGCCCGATACGCAGTGCGTGCCGCTGCCGGATACGCTCGACGACGTCACGGCGGCCGCGATCGCGATTCCCGGGATGTCGTCGTGGGCGGCGCTGACCGAACGCGCGCGGCTCGTCGCGGGCGAGACGGTGCTCGTCAACGGTGCGACAGGTACGTCGGGGCGGCTGGCGGTTCGGATCGCGAAGCATCTCGGCGCCGCGAAGGTGATCGCGACGGGCCGCAACGCGGCCGCGCTGCAGGCGTTGCTGAATGCCGGCGCGGATGCCGTCGTGTCGTTGCAGCAGGACGACGCACATCTGGCGCGCGCGCTCGAACCGCATTTCCGCGCGGGCGTGGACGTCGTGCTCGATTATCTGTGGGGCGCCAGCGCGCAGACACTGCTGGTGGCCGCCGCGAAGGCGACGCCGGAGGGCCGCCGGCTGCGTTTCGTGCAGATCGGCTCGATCGGCGGCGCGGACGTGCTGTTGCCGGGGGCGGTGCTGCGGGCGACCGCGATCGAACTGATGGGCAGCGGCATCGGCAGCGTGTCGCTGCCGCGCTTGCTGGCGTCGGTGCGCGGTGTGTTCGACGCGGCCGGACCGGCGGGGCTGACGATCGACACGCACATCGTGCCGCTTTCGGCGGTCGGCGAACACTGGGGCGATGTGAACAGTCTCGTGCGCCTGGTGTTCACGTTGCGGGGCGGTGCGTGATCGGATCGCGGCGCGGCGGCGTGTATTGCATTTGCGGCACCGCACGTATTCCGGCGGTGGCCTTTGCACGACTTTTCAGGTCGAGCGCCCGAACCCGCTTCGGACGCGGCGGGTTCGGCCTACTTTCCCTCTGGTTCCGGAGGCAATTGATACGGCTCGCATCTCTTGCGATTCGCTTCCGACGGCGGACTATGCTGCGCGGCATCCATCCATCCCAGGTTGAATTGAGTATGGCTGTAGTTGCATGCTAACGTCGGCTGGCCGGCCACGGTTGTGCTGTCCACGGTCGCAGTATCCAGTTTGAGTGGCACTGAAGGGAAGGGGACATCGACCAGTGCAATCTGCCTGTCGAGGTTTCGAATCTTGATGTCCTGCTCCGACTCCGCTGCCTGGCCGGCTATGACCCGAGTGCCAACAGGACGCCGCTGGGGGGAAACGTAATACAACGCCATTGGCCGGTGTAGCCGGGCGTCGTCGGCTTCAAAGTGAAATAGCTTGCTGGGAATAAACAGGTCGGAAGGGTGCTTTTTTCCGTCTGACTTGAATTTCGGCTGATTTGCAAAAATCCATTGATGATCGTCGTCATAAATCACCAACTGAATCTCGATATCCGCTGGGTAGACGATGTCGTTGAAGTCTTCAAGCATCGTATAGCTATTCGGTTTCTCTCTACTGGCGACCAGGTCTTTCGGAATGGCGAATGTGATTTCAGGGTAGTGGCCGAACGAGCCCATGAAACGATATCGCGTTCCGGGTACGTAGGCGGAGAGTGGGCGACGCATGGGGACATTCAGGTCCTGGACACGCCAGCTGATCAGATGAGCATCAAGAAGACTCTTCCAGTCGGGACGCGCGTCGTTCTTTAAGGCAACCAGCCTTTGCTGGCGACACCCCTGCCGCGGACGAGCGCATTCCTGATACAGATAAAGGCTGATGCCGTCGCTTTCCAGTGTTAACCAAGGACGAGGGTTATCTGGAATGCTGTATACCGCGCTGGACTTCACGGTCACGAAATGCGGCACGATCATGGGTGGGCAGCCTGCCAGCAGCGCACTGATCGCGATCAGGGTAAGCCATTTTGTGCTTTGTAAAATTTTCGATTCAAGCATCCAGCGTTCACCGGTCATAACATTTATCGTCGTTTGGGTCGGCATCTTCGATTTTTGAGGCGCATTCTAATCGATTCACTCGATTTGAACGCGATTCTGTATCGCGATGCCGAGCGCCCTGACGTGCGCGCATTATTGTTCTGACCGACTTGGTGTCGATGCGTGCGAGGCGGAACGAGGGCGAGCGGCTCCTTGCGAGAAATACCTGCCGCCGCCCGCCACACCAAACTCAGAACCGCTGCTGAATCCCCGCAGTCACACCGACCTGCGTGGTACCGTAGCCCACGAAATCGCGCGACACGCCGACCTTCTGGTCGTGCTTCGCGATCGCGAACGCGCCGGCCGCGTACAGCACGGTGCGCTTCGACAGCGCGTAGTTCGCGCGCAACGACACGAGCGTCGGGTCGGCATCGCTGCCGCCCTTGATGTTCTGGTGATAGACGGCCGCGATCAGCGAGAACGCCGGTGTGAACTGGTACGAGCCGCCGAGCCAGTACGTGTCGCTCAACTGGTTCGCCGCCGTGGTGCGGAACGTGCGCTTGTAGTTGCGATAGCCGGCCATCGTCTTCAGGTTGCCGAAGTCGTAGCTCAGGCCCGCGTGGATGCCCTGGATGTAGTTGACCGTATCGGCCGGCGTGACGCTGTCGGCCGCGCCGTTCTGCCGGTCGAACGTGACCACCGCCGCGAACGGGCCTTTCTCGTAGCCGACTGCGAAATCGTATTTGGAGCTGGTCTTCACGCTGCCCGGCACGTTGCCGAAGCCGTACAGCGCGCCGAACTTGAACCCGCTGAATTCGCCGTCGTAGCGCACCGCGTTCGACGAGCGCGTGAACATGCCGTCCTTGCGGCCGCCCGTCGCCGTCGCCGCCGAGGCCCACGAGTAGTTCTGTGCGTACCCCATCGGGTCGAAGGGCAGCATGTAATCGTAGGTGACGGTGTAGTTGCGGCCGAGCGTCAGTTCGCCCCATTTGCTTTTCAGGCCGACCGTCGCGCGGCGCGCGAAGATCGAATCGGGGCCGTCGTCGAGCGCGCCGTTCGCGAGGTCGATCCCGCTTTCGAGGCGGAACACGGCCTTCAGCCCGCCGCCGAGATCCTCGACGCCGCGCAGGCCCCAGCGCGACGTGTTCTTGTTGCCCGACTTCAGCTTGACCGAGCTGCCGCCCTCCGGCGCCGCGTGGTTCGTGTATTCGATGCCGGCATCCATGATCCCGTACATCGTGACCGACGACTGCGCGTGTGTGACGGATGCGGCGATGCAGGCCGCGGTGGCCGATCCCGTGAGGACTACTGTGCGAATCGAACGTTCTGCGCGTGACTTCATTGACGGTGTCTCCTTGGTTCTTGTGGGTTGGGGTGAAACGGATGCGGCGCGCAGCAGCCCACGACAGACGCCGGAAGACGCCCGCCGGAAGGCATGTCATCCCATGACGAGATGTGCGCGGTATGCGTTGCGCGACGGCGAGCATGCTGCCGCCGCGCGCGGGTCAGCCCGCTTTCGCGAACGCCCAGCAGTCGTTGGTCGGGAATTCGATCCAGTGCTTGCCCGCGGCGCGCGGCACGTGGCCGAATGCGCGAAGGCGCATCTCGCCGCAATGGAACAGGTACTCCCAGCGATCGCCGAGATACATCGACGTGACGAGGTCGGCCTGCAGCCGGTTCGCGCCCGGGCCGTCGGCGACCTGCACGCGTTCGAGGCGGATCACGGCCTGCGCGTCCTGGCCCGGCGCGAACGTGTCGCGGGCGAGGGCCTGCAGCTCCCAGCCGTCGCCGGCGAGCGTCACGCGTTCGCCGTCGATGGCCGCGACGCGCGCGTCGATCCGGTTGTTGCTGCCCATGAACTCGGCCGTGTACAGCGAGCGCGGCGCGCCGTACAGCTCGGCCGGCGTGCCTTCCTGCTCGATGCGGCCGTTGCGCAGCAGCAGGATGCGGTCGGACATCGCCATCGCCTCGGTCTGGTCGTGCGTCACGCACAGGGCCGACAGCCCGAGCGAAACGATCAGTTCGCGCAGCCACGCGCGCGCTTCCTCGCGCAGCTTCGCGTCGAGGTTCGACAGCGGCTCGTCGAGGAGGATCACCGGCGGGTTGTAGACGAGCGCGCGCGCGATCGCGACGCGCTGCTGCTGGCCGCCCGACAGCTGATGCGGGAAGCGTTCCGCGAGATGGCCGAGGCCGAGCTGGTCGAGCGCGGTCTGCACGCGGCGCTTCTGTTCGGCCGGCGCGACGCGGCGCAGCTTGAGCCCGTAGCCGACGTTGTCGGCGACGGTGCGGTGCGGCCACAGCGCGTACGACTGGAACACGAGGCCGAGCGAGCGCTGTTCGACGGGCAGGTCGACGCGCTGCGCGCCGTCGAAGAACACGCGGTCGTCGAGCTGGATGCGGCCGTCGGACGGCTGTTCGAGGCCGGCCACCGCGCGCAGCAGCGTGGTCTTGCCGCTGCCCGACGCGCCGAGCAGGCACACGACTTCGCCGGCCTTCAGTTCGAACGACACGCCCTTGAGGATCGGATTGGCGCCGTAGCTGAGATGCAGGTCGTCGACGATGAGCTTATCCATGAAGTTTCACTCCGAAGCGCAGGGCCACGCCGAGACCGGCGCCGACCATCGCGATGTTGATGACAGAAAGCGCGGCGACCTGGTCGACGGCGCCGGTCGCCCACAGCGACACGAGCAGCGCGCCGATCACTTCGGTGCCGGGCGACAGCAGGTAGACGGCCGTCGAGTATTCGCGCTCGAAGATCATGAAGATCAGCAGCCACGCGGCGAGCAGGCCGAAGCGCACGAGCGGCAGCGTCACGTCGAGCGACACGCGGCTGCGGGTCGCGCCGACGCTGCGGCCGGCTTCCTCGAGTTCCGGGCCGACCTGCAGCAGCGCGCTCTGGATGAGCCGCATCCCGTATGCGAGCCACACGACCGTGTACGCGATCCAGATGCTCCACATCGAGTTCTTCAGCTCGCGCAGGCCGGGCACGAACAGGAAGATCCACAGGAACGCGAGACCGGCGAGCAGGCCGGGCACCGCACGCGGCAGCAGCACGAGGTAGTCGAGCAGCTTGGTCGCCCAGTCGGGGCGGCGGTGGCCGGCGAACGCGACGAGCGAGTAGAAGCCGATCGCGAGCGCGCCGCCGATCACGCCGATGCCGAGCGTGTTGACGATCGCGCGCACGAGGTTGTCCTGCTCGAACAGTTCGGTGAAGTTCGACAGCGTCAGCACCTCGGCGAGCGCGACGCCTTCGCCCCAGTTGGTCACGAACGCGCGCAGCACGATGC
Organism: Burkholderia sp. COPS; assembly: GCF_019425585.1. Lineage (NCBI taxonomy): Bacteria > Pseudomonadati > Pseudomonadota > Betaproteobacteria > Burkholderiales > Burkholderiaceae > Burkholderia > Burkholderia sp. COPS. Next base: position 144,551 of record NZ_WIXR01000017.1, read on the forward strand.
CCGAGATCGGGACGATCACGGTCAGCATCAGCCACAGCACGACGATCGCGAGCGCAACCCAGCGCCACACGCCGAGCGGCAGCACCGTCGTACGGCCGGCCTTGCCCTTCACGGTGACGAAGCGGTTCGCCGTCTTCAGCAGCCGGCGCTGCAGCAGCACGAGCGGGAACGTGATCGCGACGATGCACACCGCGACCGCGGCCATCAGGTGATACGACGGCACGCCGAGCTTGTTGGTCAGCTTGTACAGGTAGGTCGCGAGCACGAGGTGGCCTTCCGGGTCGCCGAGCACGAGCGGCAGCCCGAACACCTCGAAGCCGAGGAAGAACACGAGCACGCCGGCGAACAGCAGCGCGGGCATCGTCATCGGCAGGCTCACGTCGAGCGCGACGCGGAACGGGCGGGCGCCCGTGACGCGCGCGGCTTCCTCGACGTCCGAGCCGAGGTTGCGCAGCGCGGCCGACGAATACAGGTACACGTGCGGCACGTGCGTGAGGCCGACGATCACCGTGATCGCGAAGATCGAATACACGTTCCAGGGCACGTTCTGTACCCCGAACAGTTCCTTGAACCACACCGAATAGAAGCCGACCGGGCCGGCCGCGACCACGTAGCCGAACGCGAGCACCATCGGCGACACGAACACGGGCGTGAGCAGCAGCGGTTCGAGCCAGCGGCGGCCGGGCAGGTCGGTGCGCACCATCAGGAACGCGAGGATGCCGCCGAGCGGGATCGAGATGAACAGCATCCCGCCGGCGATGATGAACGAGTTCTTCACGGCCGACCAGAAGTCGGGATCGCTGAAGACGAAGCGGAAGCCCTCGATGCCGAGCGTCTTGTTCGCATCGAAGAACGGCGCGGACAGCAGGCTCTGGAACAGGATGAAGCCGAGCGGCAGTGCGACGGCGATGGTGAGTACCGCGACGACGATCCAGCGCAGCATGCCGGCGAGCGGCTGCAGGCTGTTGACCGGCAGCGCGGGAATCGCGTCGCGCGGGCCGGCGGCAGGTGGCGCGGCCGGTGCCGTGCCGCGGGTGCTGGTTGAAAGCATGAGTTCGCCCCTGCGGCCATCCGGATGGCCGCCTCAAGGAAGTCGGTAAGGGGAAGGGGCCGCCCGCGCGACGTGCGGCGGGTGGCCGTGGGTCAGCCGGAGCCGATCAGCCGATCAGCTCTTGATCGCCTGCTGCCATTGCTTCAGGAACGCGAGCCGCTTCGACTGGTCCAGGTAGACGAGCAGGCCGGTGCCGATCTGGATCGGCTTCAGCGAATCGCCGAGTTCCTTCGTGAGGCTCGCGGCCGACGTCTCGCCGGTCACGTCCGTGCGGATCGCGTACAGGTTCGCCTGGTTCGCGATCATGGTCTGGCCGCGCTTCGACAGCAGGTAGTCCACCCACAGCTTCGCGGCGTTCGGGTTCTTCGCCTTCTTCGAGATGGTGGCGAGGCGGCTCACGATCTGCGTGTAGTCCTTCGGGAATACGTAGCCGATCGACTTGTCCTTCTTCGCCTTCGCGTACGCGTACGAACCGATGATGTTGTAGCCGATCAGGTTTTCGCCCGACGAGATGCGTTCCATCATCGCGCCGGTGCTCGATTGCAGCTTCGGGCCGGTCTTGCCGATGGCCTTCACGAGTTCCCACGTGACCTTCTCGTTCAGGTGCGCGTCCTGCGTCAGCGCGTTGAAGCCGACGCCGGATTTCTCGACGTCGTAGGTCGTGAGCTTGCCCTTGAACTTGTCCGGTTGCGACGTGAGCAGCTTGATCAGGTCGGCGCGCGTTTTCGGCACTTCGTTTTCGGGGATCAGGCGCTTGTTGTAGACGATCGCGAGCGGCTCGAACGTCGTGCCGTACGCCTGCTTCTGGTATTGCGCCCATTGCGGCACGTTCGGGCCTTCCGGCGAATCGTACGATGCCATCAGGCCGTCGTTGACGAGCTTGACCTGCAGGTCCATCGCCGAGCTCCACAGCACGTCGGCGCTGGTGCTGCTCGCCGCGTTCTCGCTGATGTAGCGGTTGTACAGCTCGGTGCTGTTCATGTCGTTGTACTCGACCTTCACGCCGTACAGGCTTTCGAAGTCCTTGATCAGCGGGCGCACGAGGCCCGTGTCGGTCGTCGAGTAGACGATCAGCTTGCCTTCCTTCTTCGCGGCGTCGATCACGCCCTGGTAACTCCCCGGATACCCGGCCGGAACCTGCGCGGCGGCGCTGCCCGCGGCAGTGCCCAGAACGACCGCCAGCGCGGCGGCGAGGTGCTTCGGTGCAAACGGCATGTCTTCCTCCAGTTACGTCTAGGTGTTGTTCGAATGACGCGGATGTTAATTGCGGCGCACTTTCAGCCCGCTTTCATTTCAGTTCACAATCGCGTCGTTCGTGTCATGGATTTCCCGAGGTCGATGCGGCGGCGATCCGACGTTTCGCGGCGCGCGGCACGATCCGGCAACGGAGGGAAGCGGGTTGCCGCGGGGCGCGGCAACGACGGCGGGGGCGCCTAGACGGGGGGCCCGAGCAGCTTCGCGAGCAGCCGGCCGCCATGCCGCGCGTGCGCGGCCGTCAGCGCCGAGTACCCGACGACGACGCCTGCTGCGCACCGCGCGCTTCGACAGAATCCGCGGACCGGCTGCAACTCGATGCCGGCCGCGCGGGCTTGCGCGACATACGTTGCGTCGTCCATCCCGGGCGGCAGCCACAGCACGAAATGAAAGCCCGCGTGTTCGCCGGACACCGTGTACCGTCCGCCGGCGTGTTTCGCCAGCTGATCGAGCACGATGTCGCGCCGCTGGCGGTACGCGTGACGCGCCGCGCGCAGGTGCTTCGCAAAATCGCCGTGCGCGATGAAGCGGGCCAGCGCCAGCTGGGGCGCCACGCCGACCGAGCGCGCGGTCGCGTGCCACACGGCCGACAGCGCCGGCCGCAGTGCCGCCGGCACGACCATGAAGCCGATGCGCAGCCCCGAGAACAGCGTCTTGTTGAACGAGCCGCAGTAGATCACGCGATCGCACGCGTCGAGCGATTTCAGCGCGGGCAGCGGGGCGGTCTGGTAGCTGAATTCGCCGTCGTAGTCGTCTTCGACGATCCACGCGCGGGTGCGCTGCGCCCAGTCGAGCAGTTCGAGCCGGCGCGACACCGACATCGTGACGCCGAGCGGCGCCTGGTGGGCGGGCGTCACGTAGGCCGCCCGCGCATCGGGATGGCGGTCCAGCGACGCGGTATCGATGCCTTCCCGATCGACCGGCACGTCGATCACGGTCGCGCCCGCGATCGTGAAGATCTGCCAGGCCGACGCGTAGCCGGGGTCCTCCATCAGCACCGTCGAGCCGGGCGTGAGCAGCGTGCGCGCGACGAGATCGATCGAATGCCGGATGCCGGTCGTGATGAAGATGTCGCCGGCGTTGCACGGGATGCCGCGATATTCGCGCAGGTAGGCGGCGATTTCGTCGCGCAGGCTTTCGACGCCTTGTGCCGGCGTCGCCCCGAGGTCGTTCGCCGTCGCGGCAAGCAGGCTGGCTCCGAGCGCCTTTTTCCATTGCTGCATCGGCAGCAGGCCGGGATCGGCAAGCCGCGCGACGAACGGGACGCCCGGACGCACGCCTTGTTCCGGCTCGGCGGCGTCGGTCGTGCGCGCCGGCGCGGGGCGCGCGTCGACAGGGGGCGCGCCGTTGTCGCGAGATTGCGCGGCCGCGCGCAGGTAGCTGTCCGGTACCACCGCGCATACCCGCGACCCCGACCCTTGCGCGCGGGCGATGTACCCCTCCGAGCACAGCCGGTCGTATGCCGCCTCGACCGTCCCCCGGGCGACGCCCCAGCGCGCCGCGAGGGTGCGGCTGGACGGCAGCGGGCTGTCGCCGGGGAGCAGGCGTTTCAGGATCGCATCGCGTAGCGCGTCGGCGATGCACTCCTGCTTCGACTGCGGATTGCCCGTGGACAGCCCGGCAGGGCACGGCAGATCGAGCGGTATCGCGGCTTTGCCTCGCGCCATAGTGGTCCAGTCAGGGTCGAATTTAATGGCCCTTCAGCTTATATCACTTTGACCTTAGATTTCAGTCGACCACAACGATCCGACCGGAGGCGGGCTCACCGCATGAAAACGCGTTCATTACCCCAGTGGGGCTGGCTGTTCCTGTTGATGCTCGTCGTGTGCCTGCCGCGCGTCACGATCGATGCGTACCTGCCGTCGCTGCCGGCGATGGCGGACACGCTGCACGGCACCGACGCCCAGTTGCAGCTCACGCTGACGCTCTACATGGTCGGTTATGCGCTGTCGATGCTGGTGTCGGGGCCGTTGTCCGACCGTTACGGCCGTCGCCCCGTCCTGATCGGCGGCCTGTGCCTCTACGTGGTCGCGAGCGTCGCCTGCGCGTGCGCGACCAGCGTCGCGGCGATCGTCGCCGCACGCATCTTCCAGGCATTGGGCGGCTGCTGCGGCACGGTGGTCGGGCGGGTGATCGTGCGCGAGCGCTTCCCGGCCGCGATGCAGGCGACGATGCTGGGCCGGATCTCGGCCGGCATGGCGCTGTCGCCCGTGATTGCGCCGCTGGCCGGCAGCGCGCTGGCCGAGTGGCTCGGATGGCGGGGCGTGTTCGGATCGCTGGCGGCGGGCGGGGTGGTCGCGGCGGCGATGGTGCTGCGCTACCTGCCGGAGACCCGCGAAAGCGACGCGCGGCCGGTGCCGGGCGCGGGGCTCCTGCGGACCTACGCGGGCCTGCTGCGCGAGCGCCGTTTCCTGCGCTACTCGCTCGCGATCAGTTTCGCGTACTGCACGTACTACCCGTTCATCGCGGAATCGTCGACGCTGTTCCAGCGGCAGCGCGGCGTATCCGGCCCGGTGTATGCCGCGATCTTCGGCCTGACCGTGCTCGGCTACCTGATCGGCTCGCACGTGTTCGCACGGACCGGCACGCGCTGGAAGGCCGATTCGGTCATCGCGGCGGCGGCGGGCGTGAATCTGGCCGGCACCGCCGCGTTGTGGGTCGGCGGAGCGGTCGCGCCGACGGCGGTGGCGGCGCTCGTCGTCCCGATGTTCTTCGTGATGATCGCCGTCGGGATCGCGATCCCGGCCTGCCAGTTCGCGGTGATGCAGCCGTACACGACGATCGCCGGGACGGCATCCGGGCTGTTCTTCTTTATCCAGATGGCGATCACGGCCGCGTGCGGCGGCGTGCTGGCGTGGCTGTCGGACGGTACCGCGCGCCCGATGATCGTCATCACGGCCGGGGCGAGCGTCGCGTTCCTGGCGGTGGTGGTCGGCCTGCGCGAGCGGCGGCACGCAGGTGAAGGTTCGCGTTTCGCGCCGCGAAGCCGTGCCGCCGCCGCCGAGCGCTGAGCGCTGAGCGCCAAGCGTTCGGCGACGGTCGGCGGGCCGGCCGACGCGCGGGCGGGCCCGCGGCGCAACCCGTGTTTCCGCGAGGCGTCGCGACGGAAAGGATCATGTAATGTAGCGGCCTGTCGCTGACCTTCCCGGAATCCCCATGCGTGTGCTGCTCGTCGAAGACAACCCGAACCTCGCCCAGTCGCTGAGCGACGCGCTGAGCGCGGCGCGCTTCGCTGTCGATCACATGGCGGATGGCGAGGCGGCCGACCACGTGCTGCGCACGCAGGATTACGCGCTGGTGATCCTCGATCTCGGGCTGCCGAAGCTCGACGGGCTGGAAGTGCTGCGGCGGCTGCGCGCGCGGCGCAATCCGGTGCCGGTGCTGATCCTGACCGCGCACGGGTCGGTCGAGGATCGCGTGAAGGGGCTCGATCTCGGCGCCGACGACTATCTCGCGAAGCCGTTCGAGCTGACCGAGCTGGAGGCGCGCGCCCGCGCGCTGATCCGCCGCAGCCTCGGCCACGAGCATTCGCGGGTCGAATGCGGGCCGCTTTCCTACGACAGCATCGACCGCAGCTTCCATCTCGCGGGCGAGCCGCTGTCGCTCACGCCGCGCGAGCGTTCGGTGCTCGAGGTGCTGATCCTGCGCAACGGCCGTGCGATCAACAAGGAAACGCTGTCGGAGAAGATTTTCGGGCTCGACGAGTCGGTCAACGCCGATGCGATCGAGATCTACGTGTACCGGCTGCGCAAGAAGCTCGAGAACACGGGTGTCGCGATCGTCACGCTGCGCGGGCTCGGTTATCTGCTGGAGGCGAGGGCGGAGGTGGCGGAATGAGCGTCCCGCCCGTCCGCGGCGGTTCGCTGCGCCCCGACGCGGCGCGTGGCGTCGTTGCGGCGGCCCGGCGGAACGCATGATGCCCCGCCCGAACCTGCGGACGCAGGTCGCGCTGTGGCTGCTGCTGCCGCTGCTCGGCCTGCTCGCGCTCGACTCGTGGCTCACGTACCAGCGCGCGATGAACGCCGCGCACGTCGCGTTCGACCGCACGCTGTCGTCGTCGCTGAAGTCGATCCGCGAAGGCGTGCGGCTCAATGACGGCGAGATCGAGGTCGACCTGCCGTATCTCGCGCTCGAAATGCTCGAATCGAGCGACGGCGGCAAGATCTACTACCTGATCCGCGAGGACAACGGCCACACGGTCACCGGCTACCCGGACCTGCCGCTGCCGCACGGGCGCGACGCGGGCGACGGTGCGCTGTTCGTCACGCGCTACTACGACGTCGTCTATCGCGGCGAACAGCTGCGGATGGCCGCGCTGCGCATCCCGGTGCACGACGTGCCGACCGCGCAGTCGCGCATCGTGTGGGTGATGGTCGGCGAGACGATCGAGGCGCGCCAGGCGCTCGCGCGCGAGATCCTGGTGGGGTCGCTGCTGCAGGAAGGGCTGCTGGTCGTGCTGGCGCTTGGCATCGTGTGGCTCGGCGTCGGGCGCGGGCTGCGGCCGCTGAACCGGCTGTCGGCGACGGTCGCCGCGCGCAGCGAGGACGATACGACGCCGCTCGATACCGGCGCGATGCCGAGCGAACTTGCGCCGCTCGTCGAGTCGATCAACCAGTACATCGGCCGCACGCAGCGGATGCAGGTCGCGCGGCGCCGCTTCTTCGCGGACGCGGCCCATCAACTGAAGACGCCGCTCGCGGCCGTGCAGGCGGGCGTCGAGCTCGCGCTGCGGCCCGACGAGCAGCCGCGTGCGAACGGGCACCTGCGGCGCGCGAACGGCGCGGTGCGGCAGGCCGCGAAGATCGTCCAGCAACTGCTGTCGCTGTCGCGGCTCGATTCGGACAGCGGCCACGCTGTTGCCCACCAGCCGGTCGCGCTGCACCGCCTCGCGCGCAGCGTGACGCTCGACTGGTCGCCGGTCGCCCGTGCGCGCGACATCGATCTCGGTTTCGAGCATGAAGCCGACATCGACGTGCACGGGCAGCCCGACCTGCTCGGCGAGATGATCGGCAACCTGATCGACAACGCGATCCGTTATGCGGGCGATCGCGCGGTGATTACGGTACGCGTGTCGCGCGACGGGGCGCATGCGCGGCTCGACGTGATCGACAACGGGCCGGGCGTGCCGGCGGACGAGCGCGACGCGGTGTTCGAGCGCTTCCATCGCGGCAGCAAGACGCAGACGGTAGAGGGGACGGGGCTCGGGCTGTCGATCGTGCGGGAGATCGCGCGCGTGCATCAGGGCACGGTGACGCTGGCCGATGCGGCCGGCGGGGGGCTGGTCGTGACGATCCGGTTGCCGGCGGCGAACGACGCGGCTGCGCATGCCGCGTGATGGCGAGTTGCGATGTGGGCAGCCGGGAGCGGTAACGGGTAAGCGGGAGGCGATTAGCAGGCAGTAGGAAGCCGCTCGGGCGGCTTCCGGGCTACGAAGACGATGTGATCGAGTGAGCGGTGCCGTGTACGGGCCTCAATCGCCGAACCCGATCTCCGCTTCCAGCGCCTGGCCGACTTCGAGCCACCCGCCCGCGCCTTCGACGACGATCGCGTTGATGCCGAACGTCAGCTCGCCGCCGAAGTTCGGGTTCGCGCGATAGGTCTGCATCGTGTCGGTCGGCTCGTGCGGCCACGCGGGATCGGGCGCGCCGTTGACCTGGTCGATCGTCGGCATCGGGCAGCGCGTGCACGGCTTCACGAGCCGCAGCCGCACGGGCGACGCACCTTCCGTATCGAGATGCTCGACGAAATCCTCTTCGTACGCGTCGAGATCCGACACCACGATGTTCGGCCGGAAGCGGTTCATCGGAATCGCCGGTGCACCTTTGGCGGTGAGCCGCGCGTTCAGGTCGTCGAGCGAAGACTGGCCGATCACGAGCAGCGGGTAGCCGTCCGCGAACTGCGTGTGCGTATCGATCTCGCCGGTCCATTTGCGGTTGCAGCCGCGGCGCGCGTCGGGCGCGAAGCGCGCGAGCTTCGCGGGCGTGCCGAGGAATTCGGTGAGCCAGGCGGCCGTTTCGGCGCCCGTGTCGATCGCATCGACGGTGTCGCGCCACACGGTCGCGGCCATTTTCGGCGTGGCGGGCGATACGTCGCCGTCGAGCGGCGTGCGGATCTCGCGCATGCCCGGCGCGCTCAGCACGAGCGCATCGTTGTTCAGTGCGGTGCGGATCAGCGCGAGGCGCGGGTGCGTGCGCTGCGTGATCATCTGTCCGGCGGGGTCGGTGATCAGCCAGTGGCGGTCATACGCCAGGCCCGTTTCGAGCAGCTGCGCGCGCGACAGCGCGATGCCGGCGCAGGATTTGATCGGATAGACGAAGAGTTCGGCGATGGCTGGCATGACGCTGGCTGAAGGCGGATGGCGAGACTGCGATTGTGCCAGATCGCGCCGCAGCCGTTCGGACGGCTGCGCTGCGTCGCGCGGACGGTCATGCGAGCGGGAAGCCGGGGTCGAACGTGGTACGCACGTCGAGCGGCTGGCGCAGCAGTCCCGCCTTCAGGTAGAAGTCGGCCGTGCGCTGCTGTTCGGCGATGACCGTCGCATCGATCGGCAACCAGCGCGTGTTGCGGCGCTCGAACTGCAGCTTCGCGGCCGCCGGCGGGATGCCGATGATGCGCGCGAGCGCCGCCGAATACGCGTCGGCATGCCGGTACGACCAGGCCTGCGCGCGCACGACGCGCCGCAGGAAATCGTGCAGCACGTCGCGCTTCGACGCGATCGCCGCGTCGGTCGCCGCGATGTAGCTGAGGCCCGACCACAGCCCGCGGCCGCTGACGAGCACGCGCGCGCGCCCGCTCGTTTCCGCGAGTGCGGTATAGGGCTCCCAGGTCGCCCACGCATCGATCGAACCGGTTGCGAGCGCAAGCATCGTATCGGCCGGCGGCAGGAAGCGGAACGAGACGGCGTCGGGAGGCAGGCCGGCCGCGTCGAGCGCCTTCAGCGTGACGAAATGCCCGATCGAGCCGCGCGTGGTGCCGATGCGCTTGCCTTTGAGGTCGGCCGGGCCTTTCAGCGCGGCATCGGGCCGCACGAGCACCGCCGTGCCGTACGGGTCGGAGCGGTTCGCGCCGATCACCTTGATGCGTGCGCCCGACGCGAGCGCGAAGATCACCGGCGCATCGCCGATCGGCCCGCAGTCGACGGCGGCCGCATTCAGCGCTTCGGCGAGCGGCGCGGCGGCCGGGAACTCGGTCCACGCGATGTCGTACGGCAGGCCGTTCAGTTCGCCGGCTGCTTCGAGCAGCGCGCGCAGCCCGCCTTTCTGGTCGCCGGCGCGCAGCAGCGGCCGCGTGCCCGATTGCGCGCGCACGGCGGCCGGGGCCGCGGCGATCGTGGCGAGGGCGCTCGCTCGCGCGAGGAAGTGACGTCGGGTCGGATTCATCGTGAAGTTCGGTCGAAAGAGAAAGTCAGGGATTCAATCAATGCGGAAGCCCGGCCTGCACGTCGCGCACGGGCTCCGTGTCGACGCGCAGCAGCAGCGCGGTCAGCGCGTCGCCGTTCGCGGCCGGTACCGCCGGCCGTGCCGTGGCGTCCGAGCGGCACAGCAGGTCGGCATCCGACCAGCCCGCGCTGCCCGGCAACGCGCGCGCCCGCAGCCAGCCGCGGCGATCGGCGAGGAGCTGCGTGCCGCCGAGCGCGGCGGGCGCCACGCCGGCGATCGTCGCGAAGGCGAGCCACGCATCGGGCGTCGACGCGACGCAATCGGCTCGCGCCGTGCCGGCCGCCTGCACGACGGGCGTGCCGCTTGCCGTGACGAGCAAGGTTTGCCAGCGCGCGTCTTCCGGCGGGGGCGCCGCGCCCGGCGCGAGTGCGACGATGCGCACGCGCTGGCCTGCGCGCCAGCGATCGAGCGGTTGGGGCGCGGCGCTGCCGCAGCGCACGTCGAGCGCCGGCAGCGGGACGGGCACGGGCCACGCGCCTTCCGCCTGCGCGCCGCTGCCCGCGGCGAGCGCTTTCAGATAGTCGAGCACGGCCCAGGTGTCGCGGGGCCCGAGCGTCGCGGCGAAGCCGGGCATCGTCGGCGCACCGCGTTCGTCGCGTGTCCCGTGGCGCACGCGCCAGAACAGTTCGCCGTCGAGGCGGCGGGCGAGCAGGGCGCCGGCGAAGGTCGGCGGCCAGTGCGGGAGCGTGGCCGCAAGCGGCCCTTCCCCGCGTCCGTCCACGCCGTGGCACGCCACGCAGTGTTGCGCATACAAGTGCGCGCCGCGCATCACGTTCGATACCGAAAACGGCGCGGGATCGCGCTGGAAACTCGTCGGCACGGCAGGCGAAAGCCACAGCGAAGCCGGTGGCCACGGCGCGAACCACACAACGGCGAGCGCGGCCAGCACCGCAAGCGCCGACGCCGCACGCCGCTTGCGTAACGCGAGCGCGATGCACGCGAGCACGGCGGCCAGTGTCGTCGCCGCGACGGCGAATGCGAGTTGCCGCGTGAGCCCGGCGTCGATGCGCAGCGTTTCGAGCGCGATGCGACGGGCCCACGGCCACGCAGGCTGACCGTCAGCGTCGCCCGTCAGCCCGATCGCATGCAGCACGCGCGACAGCGCGACTTGCGCGCGATACAGTCCTTGCAGAAACAGCAGCGCCCAGTCGGAGAACGTCGGTGCATTCATCGGCTACGTTCCGGCCGCACGGCGGCCCATCGTCGAACGGTACCGCGCATCTACCAGCTCGCATCGAGCCCGAGATGCCGCAACGCGTCGTGACGCAGCTCGGCGAGGCGCGGGTCGCCGCGATGGCGCGGGTAGGGCAGGTCGACGCGCAATTCGGCGACGATCCGCGCGGGACGCGGCCCGAACACGATCACGCGCTGCGCGAGGAACAGCGCTTCCTCGACATCGTGCGTGACGAGCAACGCAGAGAAACCGTCGCGTTGCCACAGCGCGGTGAGTTCGGCCTGCATCGTGAGCCGGGTGAGCGAATCGAGCTTGCCGAGCGGTTCGTCGAGAATCAGCAAGCGCGGATCGTTGACGAGCGCGCGGGCCAGTGCGACCCGCTGCGCCATCCCGCCGGACAGCTGATGCGGGAACACGTTCGAGAATTCCTGCAGGCCGACGCGCGCGAGCGCATCGTCGACGCGATGCTGCGACGCGCGCGCCACGCCGCGCGCCTCGAGGCCGAGCGCGACGTTCGCGCGCACTCGCCGCCACGGGTACAGCGTCGGGTCCTGGAACACGACGATGCGCGACGGATCGGGTTGCTCGATCGGCACGCCGTCCTGCGCGATTCCGCCTTGCCGCGCGGCGTCGAGGCCCGCGACGAGGCGCAGCAGCGTCGATTTCCCGCAGCCGCTCGGGCCGAGCAGCGCGACGAATTCGCCGGCCGCGACCGACAGCGTGACGTCGTCGAGCACGGGCAGCGGGCCGCCGGGGCCGTCGAACGCATGGCTCACGCGGCGGATGTCGATGCGCGCGCCGCGCGGCGCCGTGACGGCAGGCGACGCGGCGGGCGAAGCGGAAGCGGACGATTCGAGTGCGGCGGCGCTCACCATTTGACGGTTCCTTTCTGCCACGCGAGCACACGGTCGCGCACCGCGAACAGCAGCGCGATCAGCCCGGAAAACAGCAGCGCCATCACGATCAGCGCCGCATACATGTTGACGTAGGAGGCCCAGCCCTGCGCCCAGCTCAGGTACCAGCCGAGCCCGGACTTGACGCCCATCATCTCGGCGACGACCAGCACCGTGAACGACGCGCTCAGCCCCATGAAGATGCCGACGAACACGTGCGGCAGCGCGGCCGGAATCGCGACGCGCAGCACGAGGAAGCGCGCGTTCGCGCCGAGCGTGCGCGCCACGTCGTAGTACTGCTTGTTGACGCTCGCGACGCCCGACCACGTCAGCACCGCGACCGGGAAGCCGGTGGCGAGCGCGATCAGGAACGCGGCGGCGGAATAGCTCGACGGGAAGAAGTAGAACGTGAGCGGCAACAGCGCGGTGGCCGGCACGGGGCCGAGCACGCGCAGCACCGGATGCACCCAGTAGCCGATCCGGCGCGACCAGCCGATCGACACGCCGACCGCGAAACCGACCGCGACGCCGTATGCAAAGCCGAGCGCGAGCAGCTTCAGCGTGTTGCCGGCGCTGCCGAGCAGGCGCGGCCAGTCGTCGACGTAGACCTCGATCAGTGCCTGCGGCGGCGCGAAGAACGGCGTCGGCAGCCAGCCGGTTTTCGCGGTGACGATTTCCCACGCGGCGAGCACGAGCGGCAGCGCGACGAGCCACGGGCCGGCCGGGCGCACGCGCGCGAGCCGCGTGCGCGTCGCGGCGACGAGATGGCCGAGCGTCGCGGCGGCGAGCAGCAACGCGGCGATCGTCCACGCGGCCGTGCCGAACGTGTCCGTGTACGCCCAGTCGCTGAAACCGACGATGCGGTTCGGCCACAGCTGCGTGACGGCGCCGAGCGCGGCCCAGGCGAGCGCGGCGGCGATGCCGGTCGGCCAGGTGCGCGCGCGGCGCGCTTCGGCCGCGAGCGTCGCTTCGCAGGCCGTGCAGGCCACGCGTGCGGAGGCAGCGGAAGCAGCGGAAGCACCGGAAGCACCGGAAGCGGGCGCGCCGCCGGCCGGTGACGGTGCGGTGCGCGCGGTGGAGGCGTGTTCGATCGTCGACATCGCGTCACCCGAGCACGTTCGCATAGACCTGCTGCGCGAAGCGCTGCGGGTCGGTGCTCTTCTTCAGCACGCTGATGCGGCGGAAATCGTCCGCATAGAACGCGATTTCCTGCTGCAGGTCGACGTTGGTCGGGTGGTGCGTGTAGGTGAGCGTCGCGTACAGCTTGCGCAGGTCCTCGGGGCTGATCTTCGGTGAATATTTCGCGAACACCTTCGCGGCTTCGTTCGGGTTGTCGTGCGTGAACTCGGTGGCCTGCACGATCGAGCGCGCGAGTGCGGCGGCGGACGGCCGGTCGTTGCGCACGAGATCGCCGCGCGCGCCGATCACGCAGCACACCTTGCGTGCGTATTCGCCTGACAGGTTCGTGGCGAGTTCCGTGTACGCGCCGTTGCTGCGCTTTTCGAGGAGGTAGAGGTTCGGGTCGCCGTCGGCGATCGCGTGGATCTCGCCCTTGTCGACCGCGACGCCGAGCAGGTCGGCCGGATACTGCCGCCACGTGATGTCGCGCTCGGGATCGATCCCGTTCTTCGCGAGCAGGATCGAGAAGAAATGCTTGCCGGGCGCGGCCAGGTCGCTGACGCCGACAGTCTTGCCCTTCAACGCCTGCAGCGTCGTGACGCCGGCCGCCTTCGAGCCGAGCAGCCGCACGCAGCCGCCGTGCGAGCTGCCGATGATCTTCACGTCGAAACCGGCTTCGAGCGGCTTCAGCCAGCGATGGATCATCCCGACCGCCGCATCGGCCTTGCCGGTCGCGATCGATTCGAGCAACTGGTCGGTCGAGCCGCTGTAGTTGATCAGTTCGACCTTCAGGCCGTTCTTCTCGAAGAAGCCGCGCTCCTGCGCGACGACGATCGGCGTCAGGCAGAACGCGTTCTGGTTCCACGCGAACGTGAGCTTCTTCAGCGGCGGCGCGGACCAGGCCTTGCGGCCAAGCGTGATCGCGGGCGCGGCGAGCGCGGCGGCGCCGGCCGCGCGCAGCAGCTTGCGGCGTTTGTCGTCGAGCGCGTCGTGCGTGTCGTGCGTATGGCGCGCATTGGCGGGCGCGGGTGCGGCGGTTCGGGTCATGTGGTCTGGTCTCCGGTCGTGCGGGAAGGCGCTCAGTCGAGCAGGTCGGGTTCGTCGGCGACGACGCGCGCGAACAGGCTGTCGAACGCATGCAGCGCGCCCTCGGGGCCGCCGATCTGGCCGTGCGTGTGGCGCGCGGTGGCGTGATCGATCGGTTGCGGCGTGCCGGCCGCCTCGGCCAGCAACTGCGTGTGCGCGGCGTTGTCGAGCGCGATGTACCACCATGCGGCGGCCTCGACCGTCGGGCCGGCGGTCAGGATTCCGTGGTTCTTCAGGATCGCGCCCTTGTGCGTGGTGCCGTCCGGTTTCGCAAGCGCATCGGCGATCCGTGCGCCTTCGCTCGTGTCGACGACCATCCCCGTGAAGTCGTCGAACAGCGCGTGGTCTTCATAGAACACGCACGCGTCCTGCGTGAGCGGATCGAGCGGGCGGCCGAGCGTCGACCACGCCTTGCCGTATGTCGAATGCGTATGCGCGGCGGCGACGATGTGCGGATGCGCGTCGTGGATTGCCGCATGGATCGCGAACGCGGCCTTGTTCAGCGGGCGCGTGCCGATCGCGGTTTCGCCGCGCGCGTTGACGAGCAGCAGATCGGACACCTTGATCTGCGAGAAATGCACACCGAGCGGATTCACCCAGAAGTGGTCGGGCAGTTCGGGGTCGCGTGCGGTGATGTGGCCGGCGAGCCCCTGTGCGAAGCCGAAGCGGGCGAACAGGCGGAACGCGGCGGCGAGCCGCTCCTGACGGTGACGGCGCTCGGCGGCGACGTCGACGCGCGGCGCGGGCGGATCGAACCAGAAATGCTGGCGCGGCGACGCGGCGAGCGCGAGGCCCGACGCGGTGCGTTCGAGTGTGGACGGAACGGCGGACATCGTAAGGGTCTCCCGGATTGCGTCAGGCCGCGCGGCGCGCCGCGTCGCGTGCGGCGACGGCGCTGCGCACGCGCGGAATCAGTTCGCGGCCGTAGTCGATCGCGTCTTCCAGCGGATCGAAGCCGCGGATCAGGAACGTCGTGACGCCGAGGTCGTAGTAGTCGAGCAGCGCATCGGCGACCTGTTCGGGCGTGCCGACCAGCGCCGTCGAATTCGAACGCGCGCCGGTGAGGCTGGCGATCTCGGTCCACAGCCGCTTGTCGACGCGCGAGCCGCGTTCGGCCGCGGCCAGCAGGCGGCGCGCGCCTTCGCTTTGTTGCGGGCCGCCGGCGCCGAGGCCGGCCGCTTCACGCAGCCTGCGTGTTTCGTCGAGGATGCGATGCGCACGCGCCCACGCTTCGTCCTCGGTCGCGGCGAGGATCGGGCGGAACGACACGGAGAAACGCACCTGCCGGCCGTGCTTCGCGGCTTCGGCGCGCACCCGGGTCGTCAGGTCGCGCACCTGGTCGAGCGATTCGCCCCACAGCGCGTAGACGTCCGCATGCTTGCCGGCCACGGCGAGCGCGGCTTCCGATGCGCCGCCGAAATAGATCGGCACATGCGGCTGCTGGAACGGCTTCACTTCCGAGAACCCCTGTTTGAACCGGTAATGCGCGCCGTCGTGATCGAACGGCTGCGCTTCGGTCCAGATCCGCCGCAGGATGCCGAGGTACTCGTCGGTGCGCTCATAACGTGCGTCATGGTCGAGGAAATCGCCGTCGCGCTGCTGCTCGCTGTCCGAGCCGCCGGAGATGAAGTGCACGGCGAGCCGGCCGCGGCTGAACTGGTCGAGTGTCGCGATCTGCCGCGCGGCGAGCGTCGGCGCGGTGAAGCCCGGGCGATGCGCGAGCATGAAGTGGATGCGCTCGGTCGCGGCCGCCGCGAACGCGATCGTCAGCGTCGCCGACGGGCCGGTCGAGTGGTGCGGCACGAGGATCCGGTCGAAGCCGGCCGTCTCGTGGGCGCGGGCAAAGTCGCGCACGTAGCCGGGGTCGACCACGGGGCCGGCCGGCGGGTGGATTTCCGACTGCTTCTGGCTCTGGATCATGCCGATGAATTCGACGCTCATCTGGGTCTCCGGTGCGGGGATGTCCCGGCACGCGGCCGGGCAGGAATGGAGCGCAGGTTAACGCCGCGATCATGCGGAATGGAAATAATCAATCCCGATTTGAATATCAGATTTGCATGGTTTGGGCGCGTGTGCGCTACGCATACGCTGTGGGCTCACGAACGATCGGGCGCGCGGGCGCCGGCGAATCCGGGGGGACGCGTTGCGGATCGCCCGGTTCATGGGATACCGCGCCGCGCGGCGATCGATTGCCGCGGTTGCCGATTTCCGTCGCGCTTGCCGCCTGTCCGTATTACCCAGGGAATCCGTTTCGATGTCCGCCAGCCTTGCCGTTTCCTCGCCGTCGCCGCAGCCGCCCGCGCTGCGCCTCCTGCCCACCGCCGATGCCGACGACGCACGCGTCGCCGCGCTGCTCGAGCGCCTCGCGCCGGAACTTGCCGCCGACGCGGCGCGCAACGACGTCGATGGGCGCTTTCCGCACGAGAACTTCGCGCGGCTGCATCGCGCGGGGCTGATCGCGCATGTCGTGCCGCGCGAGCATGGCGGCGCCGGTGCGACGCTCGCGCAGGCGAGCCGGATCGTTGCCGCCGTCGCGCGGGCCGATCCGGCCACCGCACTGGTGCTGACGATGACCTATCTGCAACATCGCGCGCTCGGCCGGGCCGACAACCGCTGGCCCGCACAGGTGCGGCGCGCGGTGTTCGACAGCGCGGTCACGCACGGTGCGCTGATCAACGCGCTGCGGGTTGAACCCGCGCTCGGTTCGCCGTCGCGCGGCGGCCTGCCGGAAACCGTAGCCCGGTGCGACGGCGACGGCTGGCGGCTGTCCGGCCACAAGCTGTACAGCACCGGGATTCCGGCGCTGCGCTGGCTGGCCGTGTGGGCGCGCACCGACGAACCGGCGCCGCGGGTCGGCGTGTTTCTCGTGCCGCGCGACCGCGATGCGGATGGCGATCGCATCCGCGTGATCGAAAGCTGGAATCACCTCGGCCTGCGTGCGTCGGGCAGCCACGAGGTCGTGTTCGACGACGTCCGGCTGCCGGCCGATCACGCGGTCGACGTGCGCGCACCGGACGCATGGGCCGTGTCGGCCGCGACCCACGCGGATGCCGACGCGCAGGCCGACCAGCAGGCGTGGATGGTCGCGCTGCTCGGCAGCCTGTACGACGCGGTGGCGCGCGCGTCGCGCGACTGGGTGGTCGAATTCGCGACGACGCGTGCGCCGAGCGGGCTGGGCGCGCCGCTCGCGACGCTGCCGCGCGTGCAGGAAGCGGTCGGCGAAATTGAGGGCTGGCTGCACGCGAACCGCGTGCTGCTCGACGATCACATCGCGCGCACCGACGCGGGTCATGCTCCGCCAGTCACGACGAGCGGGCTAGTCAAGCGCACCGTGACCGAGCACGCGATCCGTGCGGTCGAACAGGCGCTGAAGCTGTCGGGCAATCACGGGCTGAGCCGCGCCAATCCGCTCGAACGCCACTATCGCGACGTGCTGTGCAGCCGCGTGCATACGCCGCAGGACGACGCGATCGCGGTGGCGGCGGGGCGTGTGGTGCTCGACGCGGCGAGCCGGGTCGAAGCGAAGGGCGAGACGAAGGGCGAAGCGAAGGGCGAAGCGAGCGGCAAAGCGAGCGGCGAGATGGAAACGGGCGAGGCGTCGGTCGACGGGACCGAGCGCGGCCGCAGCGATGCGTGAGCGGAGCAGGGCTGGCGCGAGCATCGACCGGGCGGCGCGATGCTGCCGCCGCCCGATAAGGTCACGCAGCCTGGTCGTGCGCCTGCTCGGGCAGCGCGAATGCCGCACGCGCATGCGCGGCGACGGCCGCGAGCGGCGCGCCGAAGCGGGCCGCATCGTGCCGGCGCAGCAACCACAGATCGATGTGCGGCTTGAAATCGGCGAGCGGCACGATGTCGAGCGCATCGCGCAGCGGGCTGCCTTCGACGAGCGGCAGCGGCATCAGCCCGATGCCGAAGCCGTTCGCGACGCTCTGCAGTTGCAGGTCGCGGCCGTAGGCGTCGAGCGTGACCGGCATCGGCAGGCCCTGCGCGTCGAGCGCGCGCCGCAGGCCCGCACGAAAGCCGCAGCCGTCGGGATTGAGCACCCAGCCATGAGCGTGGCAATCGGCGAGCCGGTAGCTGCGGCGCGGCCAGTCACCCTTGCGGCCGACCGCGACGAGCCGCGTGGCCAGCAGCCGTTCGCCGTCGACCTGTGCCGGCAGCACCATCTCGCGCGCGAGGAACACGAGCGCCGCATCGAGTTCGCGGCGGGCGACCCGCTCGACGAGCATGCCGCCCCACGCGGTCGTGACCTGCGTCGCGAGCGCGGGCCACTGCGCGGCGAGTTCGGCGATCAGCGCGGGCAGCATCAGTTCGCCGAGGCCCTGCGTGAGCCCGATCCGGAACTCGCCGGCGGGCGGCTGCTCGCCGGCCGTCAGCTCGCGCAGCGCATCGACTTCGCGCAGGATCGCGCGACACTGCTCGAAGACCTGCCGGCCGATGTCGGTCGGGCGCGGCGGCTTCGTGTTGCGATCGAGCAGGGTCACGCCGAGCGCTTCCTCGAGATTCTGGACGCGCCGCGTGATCGCGGGCTGCGTCATCCCGAGCTCGGCCGCGGCCTGGCTCAGGGTCTGGCAGCGGACAACCGCTGCAAAAGCGTCGATATCGCTAATTTTCATGTTTGTTCTGCATGGTCTTTCAGGTGCATCATGACGATCCATCATATTCGGCATCATATTCGAGGAGCCAGCCGATGAGTACGCTTTCGTTGCATCAGACGCCGCTGCGTCCGTTCGTCGACGGTCTGGGCGCGCTGCTCGCGTCCGGCGCGGACGAGGCGCGCATCCTCGACGAGGGCGGTGCGCTGCTCGCCGCGCTCGTCGAACACGACGACTGGTTGCCCGACACGTTCGCGCAGCCCGACCCCGCGCGCTATCGGCAATACCTGCTGCATCTCGACCCGGACGAGCGGTTCTCGGTCGTCAGCTTCGTGTGGGGGCCTGGCCAGACGACGCCGATCCACAACCACACGGTGTGGGGGCTGATCGGAATGCTGCGCGGCGGCGAATTCTCGCAGCCGTACCGGTTCGACGCGGCCGGCCGGCCGGTGCCGTCCGGCGAAGCCGTGCGGCTGGCGCCGGGCGAGATCGAGGCCGTGTCGCCGCGCATCGGCGACGTCCATCGCGTGACCAACGCGTTCGCCGACCAGGTATCGATCAGCATCCACGTGTACGGCGCGAATATCGGCAAGGTCGAGCGCGCGGTGTACCTGGACGACGGCACCGTGAAGCCCTTCGTGTCGGGCTATTCGAACGCCTGATGCAACGCCCGCCGATGCGACCGGTTGCCCGCACGCGCCGGCGGGCCCAAGATTGATCCGTTCCGCTTTCTTCACTGACTTCAACGCATTCAATACAGAGACATCGTGACGCACTCCGCCGATTCCACTTCCCGTTTTCCCGTCGCGTCGTACCAGGATGTGCGCGCGCGCCTGCTTGCCCGCGACGAGATCGCACTGATCGACGTACGCGAGGAAGACCCGTACGCGCAGGGCCACCCGCTGTGGGCCGCCAACTTTCCGCTGTCGAAACTCGAACTCGACGCGTGGACGCGGATTCCGCGCCGCGACACGCCGATCGTCGTATTCGGCGAAGCGGGCGGCGAGGATCTCGCGCCGCGCGCGGCCGAGAAGCTCGCGCAACTCGGCTACACCGACGTGCGGCTGCTCGACGGCGGCCTCGCGGGCTGGCTCGCGGCGGGCGGCGAACTGTTCATCGACGTGAACGTGCCGAGCAAGTCGTTCGGCGAATGGGTCGAGGCCGAGCGGCATACGCCGTCGCTGTCCGCGCAGGAGGTGCAGGCGCTGATCGACGCGCAGGCCGATGTCGTGATCGTCGATGCGCGCCGTTTCGACGAATACCAGACGATGAACATCCCGACCTCGACGAGCGTACCCGGCGCGGAACTCGTGCTGCGCGTGCGCGCGCTTGCGCCGAACCCGGCGACGCAGGTCGTCGTCAACTGCGCGGGACGCACGCGCAGCATCATCGGCACGCAGTCGCTCGTCAACGCGGGGCTGCCGAATCCGGTCGCGGCGCTTCGCAACGGCACGATCGGCTGGACGCTCGCGGGCCAGACGCTCGAGCGGGGGGCCGCGCGGCGCTTTCCGGACGACATCGACGCGACGCAGCGCGACGAAGCGCGCCGCGCTGCGCGTGCGGTGGCCGAACGCGCGGGCGTGCCGCGCGTCGCGCTCGCCGACGTCGCCGCGCTCGACGAACCGGGCCGCACGCTGTACCGCTTCGACGTGCGCACGCCGGAGGAATACGAAGCCGGCCATCTGCCGGGTTTCCTGAGCACGCCGGGCGGCCAGCTCGTGCAGGAAACCGACCATCATGCGGCCGTGCGCGGCGCGCGGATCGTGCTCGCCGACGACGACGGCGTGCGTGCCGACATGACCGCGTCGTGGCTCGCGCAGATGGGCTGGGACGTGCGTGTCGTCGAGCCGGCCGGCGCGGCCGCTTTCGGCGAGCGCGGCCAGCCGCCGCGCGACGTGCCGGCGACGCCGGCCGTGGCGGAGGTATCGCCCGCGACGCTCGCGGGCTGGCTGAAGGAGGCGGCGCCCGGCGAGCTGGCGATCGTCGACGTGACGGCCAGCGCGAACTACGTGAAGCGCCATATTCCTGGCGCGTGGTTCGCCGTGCGTGCGCAGCTGCGCGACGCGCTCGCGGCGATTCCGGCCGCGAAGCGTTATGTGTTCACGTGCGGGTCGAGCCTGCTCGCGCGGTTTGCGGCGAACGACGCGCGTGCGCTGCTGCCGGCCTCGGCCGAGATACGGGTGCTCACCGGCGGCACGGCCGCGTGGATCGACGCCGGGCTGCCGCTCGAAAGCGGCGAGACGCGACTGGCGTCACCGCGTGTCGACCGCTACCGGCGCCCGTACGAAGGCACCGACAACGCGGCGGCCGCGATGCAGGCATATCTCGATTGGGAATACGGGCTGGTCGACCAGTTGAAGCGGGACGGCACGCACCACTTCAACGTGATCTGACCGATGCGATACAACCGGGCGTAACGCGCGCAACGCGCGTCGCGCCCGGTCGACGCGCGTGTCAGCGCTTGAACGTATCGACGGCCGTGCGGCCGACGGCAGGATCGTCGGTGAAGAAGCCGTCGATGCCCGCGCGCAGGTACGCCTGGATCTCGCGCACCGAGCCTGCCGTGTTGCGCGTGGCCGGCGTGCCGCCGTCCTTCAGCGACGCGGGCAGGAAGTTGTTCTCCGGGCGGAACGTGTACGGATGCACGACGAGGCCGGCCTCGTGCGCGTAGCGCACGTACTGCGTCGGCTGCTGCAGCGTGCCGTCCGCGGCGACCGCGATGATCGACGTCTTGTACGGGCCGACGCCGTTCGCATAGGTCGCGACCTCGCGCATGCCGTCGCGCGTCGACAGGTCGCCGTAGGTGCGCTTGTCGTTCGCCTTCACGAAGTCGTACGGGCGCTGGCCGGCTTCGTCCATCAGCTGCACGAGCTTCCAGTTCGGCTGGCTCGACTTGATCCGGTTGCGGATCGCCTTCAGGTTCGCGACCTCGAACGACTGGATGTAGACGGTCGCGGTGCGGGCCGTGTACGAATCCTTCAGCAGCGCATCGACGAGGCGGTCCTCGAGCGGCAGGCCGATCGACTGGAAGTAGGTCGGGTGCTTGGTTTCCGGATACAGGTGGATCGTGCGGCCGGTCTGTGCGGACATCTGCTTCGCGAGCGCGACGATTTCGTCGAACGTCGGAATCTCGAACTGGTCGTTGTACGCGGTGTTCGCGGGGCGGACCTGCGGAATGCGCTCGCGGGCGCGCAGCGTCTTCAGCTCGGCGAGCGTGAAATCCTCGGTGAACCAGCCGGTCAGCTGCGTGCCGTCGATCGTCTTGGTCGCCTTGCGGCTCGCGAACTGCGGCAGCGCGGACACGTTCGTCGTGCCCGAGATCTCGTTCTCGTGGCGCGCGACGAGCACGCCGTCGCGGGTCGACACGAGATCGGGCTCGATCACGTCCGCGCCGTCCTCGATTGCCTTGCGGTACGACGCCAGCGTGTGTTCGGGGCGCAGCGCGCTCGCGCCGCGATGGCCGACCACCTGGACCTTCGCGGAAATCGGCTGGGTGGGATCGGACGCGACGTCGTCGTCGCCGCCGCACGCGGCGAGCAGGAACGCGGCGGCACAGGCGAACGGGACGTAGCGCAGGGAGGTCGGGCGCTTGAAGAGCATGTCGATGAACCTTCGAAACGAGAGTCGGAAAGGGGCGGTCGCTCCGGCGGCGCGGCTGTCGTGCCGTGTCGCACGGAATCGGATGGGACGCGATCGTCGCACCGAATAATTACATATGTATTACTTCGGCCTTTCCGTTTCCTGTTTTTGGGGTGCGATGTGCGCGGCGGGGCGGTTGACGGCGGCCCGACGGGTGACGCATTCCGGCCGTCCCGGGCAGGCCGTGCGCCGGATGCACTAAACTTGCGGGAATTTTGCATCGCCGTGCCGGGCCGGACGCCCGCCTGGCGCGACGATGCGGCGACTCGCGGGCCGGCGCGGGCGCCCGGCGCCCGTGTGCGTCCGGGGCCCGCGCCGGCCGATTTTTCCCGACCCATGACGACTCGAACCGATTCCGCCTACCTGCTCGGCGACCTGCTGAAGAACGTTTCCCGCTCCTTCTACCTGACGCTGCGCGTGCTGCCCGACGGCATGCGCGACCCGGTCGGCCTCGCGTACCTGCTTGCGCGCGCGGCCGACACGATCGCCGATACGGCGCTCGTCGCGCCCGATCGCCGGGCGGCCTTGCTGACCGAGCTGCGCGACGAGGTCGAGCAGCTCGGCGACGGCGTCGCGCTGTCGCGTGCGCTCGAGGACGTGACGCGGATGCAGACCGATTCGCACGAGCACGTGCTGCTCGGCTCGATGGAGCCGATGCTCGCGCTGCTGCGCGCGCAGCCGGACGCCGATCGCGCGTCGATCCGCAAGGTCGTCGCAACGCTGACGGCGGGGATGGTATTCGACCTGCGCACGTTCCCCGACGAGCAATCGGGGCGGGTCGCGTCGCTGCGAACGCGCGACGAACTCGACCGCTACACCTATCTCGTCGCCGGCTGCGTGGGCGAGTTCTGGACCGACATGACGGGCATGCACACGCCGGCCGCGCGCGGCTGGAACCTGCCGGACATGGTCGAGAAGGGCATCCGCTTCGGCAAGGCGCTGCAGATGACCAACATCCTGCGCGACTGCGCGAAGGACCTGCGCATCGGCCGCTGCTACCTGCCCGACGATGTGCTGGGCGCGCACGGGCTGAGCGTCGCCGACCTGATGTTGCCCGATGCGTCGGCGCGTGCGCGCGGCGTGCTGGTCGACCTGCTGCGCGTGACGCTGGACCAGTATCGCGACGCGTGCCTGTATACCGTTGCGATCCCGCGCCGCTTCGTGCGGCTGCGGCTGGCATGCCTGTGGCCGATCATGATCGGCCTCGAAACGCTCGAGCTGCTGGCCGGCCATGACGCGTGGCTCGATCCGGCGAAGCCGGCCAAGGTGCCGAGAAAGCGCGTCTACCGGATCATGGCGTCGTCGCTCGCGCTGGTCGGCTCGAACACGGCGATTCGCGCGCGCATGACCGCGCTTTCCGATGCCGTGAGCGCGCATCTCGTGCAGCCGGTCACCCGCTGACACCCACCGAACGATGCCGGCGCGACAGGTGCCGGCGTCGCCCCTCCGCCCGCGTCCGCCGGGCCGGTTCTCCCGCATCGTCTAAAAACGTTTTCATTATTTCGTTTCGCGAAACGTGGGTGTCATGAACGTCAGCGATCCTTCGCGGCGGCGTGAATCGTGGCGTCGGCCGCGGTCGCGCATTTGTAAGATGTATTTCGCCGAAGGCATCTGACAACATCCGACGGTCGTGTTGCACCCGTAAAAATGTAAAGCTAGGGTTTTCACCGGGAAATGCCGGAAAGGCCCGCTGCGTAAGCGTTTTCAGGTGTTATGTAACTGCTTGGTGAACCCGTGCGTTGCGTCGATCATACGATGACCGACTGCACATGTTGGGAAATGATTGGTAATCCGTCAGAATCGCGTCGGCATGTACTCGCACATGTGTCAGTCATAAAACCACACCAGAAAAGAAATCATTCTTTGAGGACGGAGAATCAATGAAAAAGCGCGTCGCTTTCGCCATGACGGCAGCGGGCCTTGCAGCCGCTGCCGCCGCCCACGCTCAAAGCAGCGTGACCCTGTACGGTATCGTCGATAACGGTCTGGCTTACCAGAACAACGCGGCACCGTCGACCGGTGCGACGAGCGGCGGTCACTCGAAGGTGTCGATGTCCACCGGCGTGTGGGCAGGCAGCCGCTTCGGCCTGAAGGGCAGCGAAGATCTCGGTGGCGGCACGAAGGCGATCTTCCAGTTGGAAGCGGGTGTGAACTCGGCGACCGGTGCGTCGCAATGGGCAGGCGGTATCTTCACCCGTCAAGCATGGGTCGGGATGACGAACCAGGCGTACGGTACGCTGACGGCCGGCCGTCAGTACACGGCGTACTACACGCTGCTGTCGCCGTACAGCCCGACGACGTGGCTGACGGGCGCATACGGCGCGCACCCGGGTGATATCGATTCGCTGGATACCAGCTACCGCGCGAACAACTCGCTCGTCTACATGTCGCCGAAGTTCTACGGCTTCACGGTCGGCGGTTCGTACTCGTTCGGCGGCGTGCCGGGCAGCGTGAACCGCGGCTCGACGTGGAGCGCGGCGGTCCAGTACCTGAACGGTCCGGCAGGCATCGCGGTCGGCTACCAGAAGGTCAACAACTCGACGCTCGGCGGCGGCCTGTGGGGCGACAACTCGACGGTCACGAGCGGCGGCCAGCCGGCCGTGTCGGCGATCAACTCCGGTTATCAGACGGCGCAGTCGCAGCAGCGCATCGGCGTGACGGCCGGCTACCAGTTCACGCCGGCGTGGGACGTGTCGGCGTCGTACACGAACGTCAAGTACACCCCGGGCGTCGGCTCGGCGTTCCGCAACTCGGCGATCTTCAACACGGCTGGCGCCGTGCTGCACTGGAAGGCAGCGACACAGTGGGACTTCGCAGTGGGCTACTCGTACACGGCGGCGACGCAGTCGAACGGCATCACGAGCGCGGCCAAGTACCATCAGGTCACGCTGTCGCAGTACTACAGCCTGTCGAAGCGTACGGGCCTGTACGCGCTCGAAGCCTACCAGCACGCATCCGGCAATACGCTGAACAAGGCTGGCGGCATCCAGGTAGCGACGACGCAGATCGGCGACGGCGTGGCAGCAGGTTCGAAGCAGAACCAGATTGCAGTCGGCGTCGGCATGATCCACCGCTTCTGATGTCGCGCGGCGCGCGAGCGCCGCTTGCGGCATGCGGTATGAAAACCGGCCTTCGGGCCGGTTTTTTCATGGCTGCGCGATTCGGGCGATTGTCGCGCTGAGATCGCTGGGTCAAACCCGCACCGCGCGATCACTCCACTTCTATCGCTGCGTCGAGCCTGCATGCGCGATTGCTCTGCTTCGATCGCTGCGTCAAGCCCGCGCACCGCGCGGTCACTGCGCTTCTACCGCTGCGTCGAACCTGCATGCGTGATCGCTCCGTTTCTATCGCTGGGTCAAGCCCGCGTCGCGCGATCGCTCCGCTTCGATCGCCGCATTGAGCCTCCACCGCGCACTCACTCCGCCGCATCATCCATCCAGCTTCCCGCCAGCGCCTGAAACAGCGCCGCCGTATCGGCAAGCCGGTCGGCCTGTGCGCGCGTACGGTCGAGCGCCGTCTGCAGTGCCTGCCGCTGCGCGTCGAGCAGGTCGAACGTGCTGATTCCGCCCGCCGCGTAACGGTCGCCGGCAATCGTGTTGCTTGCCGCCGCTTCCTGTGCAGCGGTGTCTCTCGCCCGCAGCTCGGCAGCGTCGTGCTCGACCGCGCGCATCGCGTCTGCTACCTGCTGCAGCGCCTCGAGCACGGTTTCCCGGTAACTCGCGAACGCGGCGTCGTACGCCGCTTCGGCCGCGCGTTTCTTCGCACGCAGTTCACCGCCGTGAAAGAGCGGCTGCGTGATACCGAGACCGACATTCCATACGTTGAGCCCGCTGACGATATCCGCGATACGTGTGCGCTCCGAGCCGATCCCCGCCGAAACCGAAAAGCGCGGATACAGGTTCGCGGTGGCCACGCCGACGTTCGCGCTCGCCTGGTGCAGCACGGCTTCGGCGGCGCGGATATCGGGCCGTTCGCGTGCGAGCGTCGACGGCAGCGCAACGGGCAGCGTGCGAGGCAGCGCGAGCGTATCCAGCGTGAGGTCGGGCAGCATCGCATCGGAGGGCGGCGCGCCGAGCAGGATCGCGAGCCGGTGGCCGGACTGCGCGAGGCGGGCCGCGAGCGGCGGCAGCGACGCCTGCGTCTGCGCGAGCAACGCGCGCTGCGCATGCACATCGGCCTGCGATACGCCACCGGCAGCGAAACGCGCTTCGACGATGCGCAACTGCCGCGTCTGCGCGTCGATCAGCTGCCGCGTGAGCGCGACCTGCTGCGCGAGCGACGCGCGCAGGATCGCGGTGGCGACGACGTTACCCGCGAGCGTCAGGCGCGCGGCGTCGAGCGTATAGGCCTGATAGTCGACCTGCGCGCGCAACGCCTCGAGCGCGCGCCGGTTGCCGCCGAACACGTCGAGCACGTACGACACGCTCACCGACGCGTCATAAAGCGTGAACGGCCCCGGGCTCGGCACGCTGGCCGGCAGGCCGAACGCGGTCGTGTCGACCTGCTCGCGCGTCGCGGACACGCTCGCATCGACTTTAGGCAGCATCGTCGCGCCGGCTTCGGCCGCATGGTTCTGGCGCGCTTCGTCGAGCCGCGCGCGGGCTTCGGCAAGCGTCGGGCTGTTGCGCCATGCGGTATCGACGAGCTGGTTCAGCGGTTCGGAGCCGAACTGCGTCCACCAGTGCTGAGGAGTGTGTTCGGCCGATGCGAACGTCTGACCGTCGCCTGCCGGGCCGGCGGCGGCGGCCGTCGTCGTCGGCGGTTCGCCGCGCGTGTAGCGCTGCGTGGCGGGCGCATCCGGCGCGCGGAAATCCGGCCCGACCGCGCATCCGGCGACGAGCAGCACGGCAGCGGCCAGCGTGCAGCAGCGGGTGGCGTGGAGGGGGCGACGCGAAGCCGGTTTCATCGTGCGGTGCCTAGTCGAGCGTGCGCCGGTAGAAGCGCAACGCGATGCCCATCACGACGACGGTGAACAGCGCGACCGGCCACACGGATGGCCACAGGTCGTTCCAGCCGTTCCCTTTCAGCAGGATGCCGCGCACGAGGCGGTTGAAGTAGGTGAGCGGCAGCAGGTTGCCGATGAACTGCGCCCACTTCGGCATCCCGGCGAACGGGAACATGAAACCCGACAGCAGGATGTTCGGCAGGAAGTAGAACACCGCGAGCTGCATCGCCTGCAACTGGTTCTGCGCGAGCGACGACAGCGTGATGCCGACGGTCAGGTTCGCGGCGATGAACAGCAGCGCGGACAGGTAGATCGCGAATGCGCCGCCGACGAACGGCACCTCGAACACGAAGCGGGCGGCCGCGAGAATGATCGACACCTGGATCAGCCCGATCAGCACGTACGGGACGATCTTGCCCGTCATCACCTCGAGCGGCCGCACGGGCGTCGCGAGCAGGTTCTCCATCGTGCCGCGCTCGCGTTCGCGCGTGATCGCGAGGCCCGTCATCATCACCATCGTCATCGTCAGGATCACGCCCATCAGGCCCGGCACGACGTTGTACTGCGTGATGCCCTCGGGGTTGTAGAGCCGGTGCAGCACGACGTCGAACGCGGCCGGCCGGCCGTTCAGGTGCGCGAGCGGGCCGGTCAGGTCCTTGTCCGCGACCGGCTGCACGAGGCCGGCGAGCGCGCCGATCGCCGACGCGGTCGCGACCGGATCGGTCGCGTCCGCCTCGACGAGCAGCGACGGACGTTCGCCGCGCAGCAGCCGGCGCGAGAAATCGGCCGGCACGTTCAATACGAACAGCACGTCGCCGCGCGCGAGCGCACGCTGGCCGGCCGCTTCGTCGGGCAGCGTCTCGACGATGTCGAAGTACGCGGAGTTGCGCATCGCGGCGACGAAGCTCCGCGCGAACGGGCTCGCGTCGGCGACGATCACCGCGGTCGGCAGGTGCTTCGGATCGGTGTTGATCGCGAAGCCGAACAGCGCGAGCTGGATGATCGGCACGCCGACGATCATCGCGAACGTCACGCGGTCGCGGCGCAGCTGCAGGAATTCCTTCAGCACGATGCTCCACCAGCGCGCGAGCGAGAACGCATCGCGCAAGCGGGCCCACGCGTTCATGACGACGCTCCGCCGGGCGGCGCGGATGCGCGGCCCATCATGTAGATGAATACGTCCTCGAGGCCGGTATCGATCGGCGCGACCTGCAGCGCGGCGGGCCCGCCGGCCTGTGCCGCGACCTGCGCGAGCGTCGCGTCGAGCCGCGCGCGATCGCGGCCGCTCACGTGCAGCGCCGAACCGAACACGACCGTCTGGTCGACGCCCGGCATCGTGCGCAGTCGCGCGGACAGTTCGGCCAGGTGCCCGCCGGTGATCGCGCGGGTCGCGAGCCCCTGCGACGCGACGATCTCCGCCGCCGTGCCCTGCGCGAGCAACTCGCCGTACGCGATATACGCGAGCTTGTGGCAGCGTTCGGCTTCGTCCATGTAGTGCGTGCTGACGAGCACCGAAATTCCCTGGGCGGCCAGCCGGTGCAGTTCTTCCCAGAAGTCGCGGCGCGCGGCCGGGTCGACGCCGGCCGTGGGTTCGTCGAGCAGCAGCAGGGCCGGCTCGTGCAGCATGCAGGCGGCCAGCGCCAGGCGCTGCTTCCAGCCGCCCGACAGCGCGCCCGTGAGCTGGTCGGCGCGGCTCGCGAGGCCGAGCCCGTCGAGGGCGCGCGCGACGGCCGCCTTGCGGTCGGGCATCCCGTACACGCGCGCGACGAAATCGAGGTTCTCGCGAATCGACAGGTCTTCCCAGTACGAGAAGCGTTGCGTCATGTAGCCGACGCGTCGTTTGATCTGCGCGCTGTTGCGCACGATGTCGTAGCCGAGGCAGGTGCCGCTGCCCGAGTCGGGCGTGAGCAACCCGCACATCATCCGGATCGACGTGGTCTTGCCGCTGCCGTTCGGCCCGAGAAAGCCGAAGATCTCGCCGCGCGCGACGCGCAGCGACACGTCCTTCACGACATGCTTGTCGCCGAAATGCTTGTTCAGGCGATCGACGTCGATCGCGTACGGGGCGGAGGGCGTGTTCACGGCACCCTCACGGCGACGGGCTGGCCCGGATGCAGCTTCGGCGCGTCGGCCACGGCCGGGCGTGCCTCGATCATGAACACGAGCTTGGTCCGACTCTCGTTGCTGTAGATCACGGGCGGCGTGTATTCGGCCTCGCTCGACACGTAGGTGATGTGCGCGGGCACGTCGGCCGCACAGCCGTCGCAGTGGATCGCGACGGTGCGCCCCGGTGCCAGCGATGCGATGGCGGCCTCGGGCACGAAGAAGCGTACCTTCAGGTTCTGCGGCGGCAGCATCTGCACGACCGGATTGCCTGCCTGCACCCATTCGCCGACACGGTACAGCGTGTCGTACACGCGCCCGGCGGCGGGGGCGGCGACGCGCTTCTGGTCGAGCTTCCACTGCGCTTCGGCCACGGCCGCCTGCGCGGCGTCGACCTGCGCGGCCTGCGCGGCGACCTGCTGCGCGCGTCCCGGCAGGCGCGCGACGTCGACCTGTTTCTGCAGTTCGCGCATCTGCGCGGCGGTGGTTTGCGCGGACGTGCGCGAATCGTCGAGCTGCTGCTTCGACAGGCCGCCGGCCGCGTACTGCCGTTCGTCGCGCGCCAGTTGCGCGGCGGCTCGCGCGGCCTGCGCGGTGGCCTGGGCGAGCTGCGCCTGCGTGACCGCGATTTCCGGCGGGCGCTTGCCCGTCTGCAGGTCGGCAAGCTGCGCGCGGGCGGCCGCGAGCTGGTGCTGCGCTTGCGACAGCGCGGCGGTTTCGCTGACGGCCTCGAGCGAGAAGGCCGGCGCACCGGCGGCGAGGGTCTGGCCGCGCGCGACCGCCAACTGCGTCAGCGTGCCCGATTGCGACGACGACAGGTACACGAATTCGCCTTCGACGTAGCCCTGGTAAGTCGTGCCGTTGTCGGCCGGGCGTCCGCAGCCGGCGAGCACGGCGACTGCGGCAACCGTCGCCAGCGGCCGTGCGCGGAGCGGGTTCATGACGGCCTCCGTGGCGAGCGGGCCCGAGCGCGACGCGTGGGGGCGGGTGGCTGCATTCCCGAACCGAGCAGCGCGCGGACGTGCCGGTGCAGCACGTCGCGATCGATCGGCGGCATGCCGCGCGCGCTTTGCCACAGTTTCGCGGTCGCGAGCGGCAGCATCACCAGCGCGACGATCGAATGGAACAGGAACGCGGGTTCGAGCGCGGGGTTCAGCGTGCCGGCCTGCTGCGCGCCGCGGATGCGTTCGGCGAAGCGCCCGACATGATCGAGCGGAATGCGCCGGACCATCCGTTCGCGCAGCAGCCCGCCTTCGTGGACGATCTCGCGCAGCCAGATCGACGGCAGCCACGGCATGCGGTGCGTGACGTCGAAGAAGCGGTCGACGAGTTCGCCGACAAGTGCGAACGGATCGTCGTCGATCCGCGGCTCGGTCGGTCGCCACACGAACGCGATCGCCAGTGCGAGCCGTTCCTCGACGATCGCGTCGAGCAACCGCTCGCGATTCGTGAAGTAGTAGTGGACCATCGCCGACGTGACGCCTGCTGCGGCGGCGATCTGCGCGACGGTCGTCGCGGCGATGCCGCGCTCGGCGAACAGCTGCATCGCGACGTCGAGCATGTGGTCGCGCAGGTCGAAATCGTCGACCGACGGGCGGCGCCCGCGCGGCCTGGCGACGGTGGATTTCGCGTTCATGGAATCGACGCTAATTGATGAGTTAGTTAATTTCAAGGAAGGGTTTGCGACCGGGTTGATCGAGATCAGGCGAGCGTCGAACGGGGGCGCGGGCGGGCCGCGATGTGGCGCGGTGCGGCAAGCCGGTAGCGGAGTGTAGGGAGCGGCTAATGCGGAAACGGCGGAGAAACGGCGGAGAAACGGCGGAGAAGCGCCGAGGGAAAACCGGCGGGGAGCGGCGGGGCTCAGTAAGCGAAACGGCGGCGAACCCGGTCGTGCAGCCGGGGCACGTGCGTCGACAACGGCACGCGCCCCCCCGGCAAGCGCTTACTGATCGATCGGCGACGTCAGCGGCACGTGTTCGCCGGTCAGCCCGAACACGACGAGCTGCGCGGGTTCGGTCGCGCTCGCGTTGCGCGACACCTGGTGGCGCGAGCCGGGCGCCTCGTACCAGCCTTCGCCGGCGCGGTAGCGGTGCAGCGGGCCGCCGTTCACCTGCGACAGCACTTCGCCTTTCGACACGACCGCGAACACCGAGCCGAGGTGCCGGTGGGCTTCCGAAGCCTGGCCGGGCGCGTAGTCGACGGTCGCGACGACCGCGAGCTTGCCGGGCGCTTCGGGCACGGCCTGCTGCATGATCGTGTGCACGTTGTCGCCGGTGTCGTGTGCATGGGCGGCGGCCGGCGGCAGCGCGGCCGCGGCCGCGAGCCATGCGCCGAGGGCGGCGCGACGGAGCGTGGCGTACGTCATCGTCGTCTCCTTACTCGGGCATCTTGCGGAACGCGATCGCGAAGCGGTTCCACGTGTTGATCGTCGCGATCAGCATCGACAGGTCGAACAGTTCCTCGTCGGTGAAATGCGGCTTCACGGCCTCCCAGACGGCGTCGGGCACGTGGTTGTCGGCCACCAGCGTCAGCGCCTCGGTCCATTCCAGCGCCGCGCGTTCGCGCTCGGTGAAGAACGGCGTTTCGCGCCACACGACGACGGTCGCGAGACGGCGGTCGGTTTCGCCGTCCTTGCGTGCGTCGGTCGTGTGCATGTCGACGCAGAACGCGCAGCCGTTGATCTGCGACGCGCGCAGGCGGACGAGTTCGGCGAGCGGCTTCTCGATCGAGCTTTTCGCGATGAAGTCCTCGGCGTTGCGCATCACCTTGATGGCGTTCGGGCTGGCGGTATAGAAGTTCAGGCGCGGTTGCATGGCAGGTCCTTGTTCGGTTGGAGCGCACGGTGGCGCGACAGGACCCACTTTAGGACGCAAGCTGGCCTGCTTGAATGGCCAATTTCCGGAAAATTCAGGTAACCAGTGCCGGGCCGTCGACGCTGCCCGAACCCAGCAGGCCGGCGAGCTTCGCAAGCGCCGTGTCGATGCGCAGCGCGTCGATCCCGCCATAGCCGAACAGCAGCCCGGCACTGACCGGCACGGCGACGTGGAATGCCGAGATACCGTACAGGCCGATGTCCTGCGCGCGGGCGGCGCGCACGAGTGCCGCCTCGTCGAGCCCCGGCTTCAGGCGGGCGGCGAGATGGATGCCGGCGGTCGGCACGATCGCGTCGAACCACGGCGCGAGTTCGCCGCGCAGATGCGCGATCAGCATCTTGCGACGCGCATCGTAGTGCTTCTGCACGCGCTTCAGGTGCCGTGCGAAGTCGCCTTCGAGCATGAAGCGGGCGAGCGCCGCCTGCGTCAGCGTGCAGGTGTGCCAGTCGACGATCTGCTTCGCCTTGGCCAGCGCGCCGCGCAGCGCGCGCGGCGGAATCGCGTAGCCGATCCGCAGCTCCGGAAAGATCGTCTTCGAGAAGGTGCCGACATACGCGACGAGGCCCGTGCGGTCGAGGCTCTTCAGCGACTCCACCGGCCGGCCCTCGAAGCGGAACTCGCCGTCGTAATCGTCCTCGATGATCACGGCGCGGCGGCGCTGCGCCCATTCGAGCAGCGCGACGCGCCGGTCCAGCGTCATCGGCATCCCGAGCGGGAACTGATGCGACGGCGTCACGTAGACGAGGCGTGCGTCGTCGGGCAACCGTTCCGTCACGAGGCCGTGCGCGTCGACCGGCACGCCGATCACCGTCGCACCGAGCGACGCGAACGCGGCACGCGCGGGCGGGTAGCCGGGATCCTCGACCGCGACCACATCGCCGGGCCGCACGACGACGCGGGCGATCAGGTCGAGCGCCTGTTGCGCGCCTTGCGTGACGAGCACGTCGTCCCAGCTGCATGCGACCGCGCGGCTGAATCCGACGTAGCGCGCGATCGCGCCGCGCAACTGCGGATCGCCGGCCGGGTCGTGATACTGGGCGGGGCCGCGCATCTGCTGGCGCAGCGCGTGATGCAGGCAGCGCCGCCACGCGTCGAACGGGAACAGCGTCTTGTCGGTCACGCCGCCGCGGAAGTCGAAGGCGGGCGCATCCTGCGGGGCGGGCATCGCGAGCGCGTCGGGCAGGTCGTTCCACAGCGCGCGCGCATCGACCGCGTCGACGCGCGGCGTGCCGTCGACGAGCGACGGCGCCGACACGGACGCGGCGTGCGGCACGCGCGCGAGGCCGTCGGCGACGAACGTGCCGTCGCCCGCGCGGGTATTCAGGTAGCCCTCGGCCACCAGGCGCTCGAACGCGTCGAGCGTCGTCTTGCGCGAGACGCCGAGCTGTTTCGCGAGGTCGCGCGTCGACGGCAGCCGCGCGCCGCCGGCGAGGCGCCCGTCGACGATCGCGGTGCGCAGTTGCCGGAAGATCTGCCCCGTCAGGTCGTGACGGCCTTCGATGCGGATCGCGATGTCCATCGCAGTGGTTACCTCGGTTGCCGGGATTTCGAGCCGACCAGCATACCGGAAGCCGGCGGCGGTTTGGTGCGGGCTGCGTGGCGGCGTGACGCGATGCTTGCAGCGGCCGCCGGAGCGCAAGGAATCGCGCGGAGGCCGACCGACCCGACCGGGCGGGACACGCCCGTGACCGGCACGATTGGCCCGCATCGCCTGATTGGACCTTGGCCCGCCGCTGCCTTACGATCCACGACAACCCCACACCGGAGCGACCCCATGCTGTCCGAAGACGAACTTGCGCTGCTCGACGCGATCCGCGCCACCGGCAGCCTGTCGCGGGCGGCCGCGCGGCTCGGCAAGGCGCCGTCGACGGTGTCGCACGCGGCGCGCCAGCTCGAAACGCGTTTCGACGCGCTGCTGTTCGACCGGCGCGGCTACCGGCTGCAGCTCACGCCGGCCGGACAGCTGCTGACCGACGAGGCGGCACGGCTGGCGCTGGACGTCGCGCGACTGACGCAGCGTGTGCGGCAGGTCGCGAGCGGCTGGGAAGACCGGCTGTGGATCGTCAGCGACGAGGTGCTGGAGTTCGACACGCTGTTGCCCGTCGTCCACGCGTTCGATGCGCTCGATTCGGGCGTGTCGTTGCGTTTCACGCACGAAGTGCTCGGCGGTACCTGGGAAGCGCTGCGCGACGGCCGTGCGGACCTGGTGGTCGGCGCGACCAACGAGCCGCCGGCGATTCCCGGCTTCAAGTGGTTCGAGCTGGGGGCGATGGAGTGGGTGTTCGCGGTATCGCCGCGCCATCCGCTGGCCGCCGTGAGCGGCGCATTGACGCGAGATGCGATCGGCGCGCACCGGGCGGTCGTCGTCGCCGATTCGTCGCGGCGCGCGGCCGGCCGCGCGTATGGCCTGCTCGGCGGGCAGGCCGTGCTGGCGGTGCCGTCGATGCGCGCGAAGATCCTCGCGCAGCGCGACGGGCTGGGCGTCGGCTGGGTGCCGCGCCGGCGCGTGGCGTCGCTGCTGGCGCGCGGCGAACTCGTGGAAAGACAGACGGCCGATCCGCGCGAGCCGAACCGGCTGTATGTCGCGTGGCACGGCGACCGGGACGGCCGGGCGCTTCAATGGTGGCTCGAGCAATTGCGCGAACCGAGGCTCGCGCAGCGGCTGCTCGACGGGATCGACGTGGCCGGCTGACGCGGGGCGGCACCGCGCGACCGAATCCGTCCGCGCAAACACGTTCGACGATTTCGAACGTGTTCGTCGCGCCCGTCGCACGGCAAGGCCGGGCGCGGCGCGCATCCTGTGTCCACGGTCAACTCACCGGTTCACAGGAGAACATCATGCAACGCTTCGAAGGAAAGACGGTCCTCGTCACGGGCGGCAACAGCGGCATCGGCCTGGCGGCCGCCAGGGCATTCGCGGCCGAAGGCGCGCGGGTCATCATCACCGGGCGCGATGCGCAGACGCTCGAGGCCGCGCGGCAAACGCTCGGCGCGGATGCGCTCGCGATCCGCAACGAGGCCGGCAGCGTCGCGTCGGCCCGCGCGCTGGCCGATGCGATCGCGTCGGCGGGAGCGCGGCTCGACGCCGTGTTCATCAACGCGGGCGTCGCGAAACTCGCGCCGTTCGCCGACAGCGACGAGGCCATGTGGGATCTCGTGTTCAACACCAACGTGAAGGGCGCGTATTTCCAGATCCAGTCGCTGGTGCCGCTGCTGAACCGTGGTGCGTCGATCGTGATCAACGGCTCGATCAACGCGCACATCGGGATGCCCGGCTCGTCGGTGTATGCGGCGAGCAAGGCGGCCGTCAATTCGTTCGCGAAGACACTGTCGACGGAACTGCTGCCGCACGGCGTGCGCGTGAACGTCGTGAGCCCGGGGCCCGTGCAGACGCCGCTCTACGGCAAGCTCGGGCTCGACGCGGCCACGCTCGACGAGACGGCCGACAAGATCAAGGGCCTCGTGCCGGTCGGCCGGTTCGGCACGCCGGACGAGATCGCGTCGACGGTGCTGCACCTCAGCGCGCCGGAATCCGCGTTCATCGTCGGCGCGGAGATCATCGCGTCGGGCGGGATGGGCTTGCTCTGATCGGCGAGGCCCCGGCGGGGGCTGCAACCGCCCGGCGTTGCGCCGGGCGGACAGCCCACGTCACCGGCGGACGGAGCGCGTCCGCACCTTGCATCTAACGCGGCGCACAGGTGCCATGCCTGTCGCCGCCGGCTTCGAGCTGCGTCACCGTGAGCCCGGAGAACGTCGCGCGGCCGTGCTCGGCGAACACGGCGACACGGTCCGCGTCGGGCGGCGGGAAGATCAGGTCGGTGAGCGCCACGCGGCCGCCGTTTGCGAACACTTCGACCGAGCCGCGATCGACGACGATCTCGAGCCGCAACCGCCCGTGCTCGAGCGGCAGGTCCACGATGTGTTCGCGGCTGAACGTGCCGGCGAAATTCGCTTCGCCGGAGCGGGAGCGGTCGAGCGTCAGCGTGCGCTTCACGGTGTCGTACACGATCCGGGTGCCGACCGAGCCGTCCGCCGAGCGCCGGACGATCAGGCCGGCACGCGCCGCGTGCCGCGGCTCGATCGTGA
The DNA here is from genome assembly GCF_019425585.1 of Burkholderia sp. COPS. Lineage (NCBI taxonomy): Bacteria > Pseudomonadati > Pseudomonadota > Betaproteobacteria > Burkholderiales > Burkholderiaceae > Burkholderia > Burkholderia sp. COPS. The sequence goes on from NZ_WIXR01000017.1 coordinate 180,808, forward strand.
CGGTGATGCGCTGGACGGCGCCGCGCGTCGCGGGCGACAACTCGCGTGTCGCGGAATCGACCGTGAGGTCGCCTTCGTGCACGGCGGGCCGTCCGTCCGCCCATGCGTCGAACGCGGCCGCCGGCGCGACGACGAGCGTCGGTTCGCCGTCGATCGTTTTCAGCGAGAGTTCACGCGGCAGGGTCATCGCGCCGCGCCACGGCGTAGTCGGCACTTTCGCCGCGTAATCCCAGTTGCTCATCCACGCGATCGCGACCGGTCGTGAGCCGGGCGCGCCCGAGAAGGTGCCGGCTGCGTAGAAATCCGCGCCATGGTCGACCCAGTGGAATTGCGCGGGATCGGAACCGGCGGGGGCGACGCGATCCGGCGTAAACGTGCGGCCGTCGAAGTGGCCGACGAAATACATCGCGCCCGAGCCGCCGGCGATCGACCACGGGTTGACGTTGACGATCATGACCCACCGTGTTTGTGCGGGGTCGCCGTCGAGCGGCAGCGGCACGAGGTCGGGCATTTCCCACAGCGCGCCGTCGTGCGGCACGCCCGGCCGCGTGAAGTCGCTCAGGAAATTCCAGTGGATCAGGTCGTCCGAGCGATAGAGCTTCACGACGTGCGCATCGGCGACGACCGTCGTCATCAGCCAGTAGCCGCCCGGCGCATACCACGACACTTTCGGATCGCGAAATTGCTTCGATTCCGGGTCGAGGGTCAGCACCGGGTTGTGCGCATACGGCTGCCACGTCGTGCCCTGATCGAGGCTGTACGCGAGCGACTGCGCCTGTATGCCGGGTGCGTGACCCGAGCCGGGTTTGTAGACACTCGTATAAAGCGCGACGAGCGGCGTGTGGCCCGGTGTGCCGAGACCGGACGTGTTCAGCGTATCGGCGACGATCGAGCCGGAGAAGATTTCCTCCGTCGCGTTCGCGCGCATCGCGACCGGCTGCTCGCGCCAGTGGACGAGATCGGTGCTCGTCGCGTGGCCCCACGACATGTTGCCCCAGTCGTTGCCGAGCGGATTGTATTGGTAGAACAGGTGATAGCGGCCGTTGTCGTAGACGAGCCCGTTCGGGTCGTTCATCCAGTTGCGCTGCGGCGTGTAATGGAGCGCGGGTCGCCATTGCGGGGTGCCGTCGTCAGCCGGCGCGTGGCAAGGCGCGGCAGCGGCCTGGGTGGCCACGCAGGCGAGCAGCAACCGGGCGATCAGGGCGGAAAAGCGAAAAGACGTCGATATCATGCGGGGTGTCGTGCTTCGCCGTGCAAGGCGGGAAAGAAGGGCGCCTGCCGCTTTCGACGGCGGTGCGCGCAATGGATGGAAGGAAAAAAGCGGAGGCGCGCACGCGACACGCGCGATATGCGCCTCCCTAACCCCGTGCCTTTATCGATGATTGTTATGGTTGGTTATCCCGACTTCACTGGCTGCTGCCGTCGTTGTGTCCGGCGCCCGTCGCGGGCAGGTTCGCCGGAATGTCGCCGTAGCCGCCGAGGCCGCCGCGTCCATACGTGCGGTCGACCGCCGTCGACGTGCCGTTGATGTTCACCTTCACCGTCGGCGCGAGCGTGCCGCCGCGACGCGGGCCGATCGCATCGATGAACGACTCGACGAGCCCGCCCGGCATCACGTAGTGCGAATACGACTGGAATTCGCGCGGGTTCTGGTTCGGATCCTGCGAATACGGTGCGCCGGCCGGTGCGGAGAAGTCGGTCGGGTTGCCGAGCACGAGGCCGCTGCCGCCGTTCAGCGGCAGGAAGTCGCTGCGGATGCCGTTGCCGACGAAACCGTACACGCCGTCCGGGCCGTCGACGCCGGCCGCCATCGTCGTGCGATGGCTGATCGTGAACAGGTAGTACTTGCCGTCCTTCAGGTAGATCTGCGGGCGCTCGGTCTGGTCGTCGACGCAGTTCGCCGACAGGATCGGCGGCAGGAACTTCCACTCGGTCAGTTGCGGGTTCGTCGCGACCGCCAGGCCGACGTTGGCCTTTTGATACACTGCGCCCGAATTCATCACCGCGTTGAGATCTTCGCGGTTCGGATCGTTCGGTGCATAGCCGAGATCGGCCTCGGTGCAGGTGCGCGCGCCGCGCGGGCCGCCGGTGTTGCCTTCGAACACCATGTAGGTCTTGCCCGGATGCGCGGGGTCGGTGAACACGAACGGATCGCGGAACGAGAAGTAGGTGTTCTGCTGGCCGGTCTGGTAGTAGTTGCCGTCCGGTTGCAGCAGCGGCTTGTGATTGTCGAAGCCGGTGAACCACACGTGCGTGTTGTCGGCGTGGATGTTGCCGTCGGCGCGCGTGATGATCGCCTGCGGCGGCGTGATGTCCGCGCCGCCGGGCGCCGAGCGATTGAACGACGTCGCCGTGTAGTACAGGCTGACGTTGCTGCCGTTCGTGAGGCGCGCGGAGCCCGACCATTCGGCGTTGTTGGTCATCGGTGCGGTGCCGAATACCTTGGCGCTCGCGCCGTCCGGGAACAGGTGGCCGCCCCAGGTCCAGCCGCCGTTGGCGGGGCGCTGCGACGCGGGGATGCCCGCGCGGCGATAGAAGAAGCCGATGCGGGCGTGGACGTGACGGTCGTCGAACGTGTAGCCCGCGTGCGGATCGGCGGTGAGCGAGAAGATCACCTCCCAGCCCTTGTAGCTGAGCTGGTTCGCGCGCAGGTCGGCCAGCGGCCACGTGTCCCATACCCACACGTTCGAGTTGATCAGCGGGAAATCCTGCGGGATGTCCGGCATCGTCAGCGCCTGCGGCAGCGAGTTCTTGTCGGCGCCGGCGGTGTGCGACTGCGCGACGATCTGGCGGATGTCCGCACGCGTCCAGCGCATCGTGAAGTTGCCTTCGGGATCGTAGGCCTGCTGCGTATGGGGCGTGGGCACAGGCGCGCCCGTGCCGCTGGACTGCGCGTGCGCGACGGACGCGAAGGCGGCAAGTGCGCCGCCAGCGAGGAGCAAACGTTTGGTCGCGATCGGGCGAAAAAGGGGAAAGTGTGTCATCTCGTCGTTGTTCCCTGGCAAGGTGAAAGTGAACGGCTGAGTGGGCATCGATGTCCAAACCGGTTTGGATGCTATTTCAAACCGGTTTGGAACGCAAAAGATATTTATTTGACGGTAATCGTTACCAATTGGAAATAATTACCCGGCCGGTGCATCCCGGTGTTTGGGCGGCCGGGCGGATCGGCGAATGCGAGGAGTGACGGTGAAGGTGAATCTGAAGGCGCTGTCGGACGCGCTCGGGCTGTCGCGGACGACGGTCAGCCGCGCGCTGAACGGTTACGACGACGTCAGCGAGGCGACGCGCGAGCGCGTGGCGCGGGCGGCACGGGAAATGGGCTACGTGGCCGATCCGACCGCGCGCCGGCTGGCGACCGGTCGGGCCGACATGATCGGGATCGTTTATCCGTTCGGCGCGGGCGACCTCGGCGATCCGCGTTTCGGCGAGGTCGTCGCGGGCATCACCGAGCGGCTCGCGGAACGCAATCTCGATTTCATCATCGCGTCGGCGCGGCCGAACGCGGAACTGGACACCTATCGGCGCATCGTCGAAGGCAAACTCGTCGACGGCCTGATCGTCGCGCGCACGCTGGTCGACGATCCGCGCATCGCGTACCTGCAGGCGAGCGCGTTTCCGTACGTGGCCTACGGCCGGACCCGGATGGCCGAGCCGTACGCGTGGTTCGACTTCGACAACGAAGCGGGCGCGCGGGACGCGGTGCGCCGGCTGACGGGTTTCGGGCACCGGCGCATTGCGATGATCAGCGCGCCGCTTGCGCTGAATTTCGCCGCGCAGCGCCGTGCAGGCTATCTGTCGGCCCTGCGCGAAGCCGGCATCGAGCCGGATCCGGCGCTGCTCGTCGAGTGCCCGTTCACGCACGACGGCGGGTTGCAGGCGGTGCGGGCGCTGCTCGCGCGCGCCGAGCGGCCGACGGCGCTGCTGGTCGACAACAATATCGCGGGCGGCGGCGCTTTTCGGGCGCTGGTGGACAGCGGGCTGCGCCTGGGCGAGGACATGTCGCTGATCGTCTACGACGGCGTGCCGCCGGGCCTCGCGCACCCGCATCGCGTGACGGCGGTCGTGCAGCCGACCGGCCACGCGTCGGGGCGCTCGCTCGCGGAACTGATGCTGCGCCTGCTGGGCGACGGCGTGCGCGAGCACCGGCTCGAGGCGCCGGCAATCGAGGCGGGCGACACCGACGGTCCGTTGCGCGACCAGCCGGCGCGATGAAGGCGAGGGGCGCGAGCACCTTCGGACACTGTGACGGATCGCACCCCTCGAGAAAGCCCATGACGGCGGCAGGGATGATTACCCATTTACTAGACGACTGGTCTAATCCACGACTATCATCCGTCCTCGTGAATGCGGCGACGTCCGTGGCGCATGCAAGCAAGGCGCGAAAATGCCATCTCGCGCTGTGGGGCTGGTAGCGCGGCGAGACGCCGTCGTTTTATTTTCGAATGTTCTAGACGACTGGTCTAATAGGCGCGTGCTGCATTCGGATACGCGGGTCGCACGATGACGCGTCACAACTGACTAACGGACAGGCGCGCCGCGCCGGCCGGTTTTTGGATCATGCGGCCCCGTTCCCATCAATTTTTCGAAGGAGTGTCCGATCATGAAGATTCTCGTTGTCCTGACCTCGCACGACACGCTCGGCGACACCGGCAAGAAGACCGGCTTCTGGCTCGAGGAACTGGCCGCGCCGTACTACGCGTTCAAGGATGCGGACGTCGAGCTGACGCTCGCGTCGCCGAAGGGCGGCCAGCCGCCGCTCGACCCGAAAAGCAGCGATCCGGCCGCCCAGACCGACGCGACGCGCCGCTTCGAAGCCGATGCGGCGGCCAAGGCCGAACTGGCGTCGACGCGCAAGCTCGCCGACGTGTCCGTGGACGACTACGACGCCGTGTTCTACCCGGGCGGCCATGGCCCGCTGTGGGATCTCGCCGAGGATCTGCATTCGATCGGCCTGATCGAGCGCGCGCTGGCGGCCGGCAAGCCGGTGGCGGCCGTCTGTCACGCGCCGGGCGTGCTGCGTCACGTGAAGAATCCGCAGACCGGCGAATCGGTCGTGCGCGGCAAGCGCGTGACGGGCTTCACCAACAGCGAGGAAGCGGCTGTCGAACTGACGGAAGTCGTGCCGTTCCTCGTCGAGGACATGCTGAAGACCAACGGCGCGCAATTCGAACGCAGCGCCGACTGGGCGCCGCATATCGTCACCGACGGGCTGCTGATCACGGGGCAGAACCCCGCGTCGTCGGCGCCCGCCGCCGAGGCGCTGCTCGCGCAACTCGGCCGCCGTTGAGCCGATGGCGCCGGCCGGGCCGGCGCCGCACCGTATCCGTCGCCGGGCGCAAGCCGTCAGGCGACGGCCCGAATCATTCCGTCGTGCGCACCGCACGGCGCGTTTCCCGTCGTTTTGCAGAACCAAGCAAAGGAGCCGTGGATGTCTGCCCTGTTCGAACCGTTCAAACTCAAGGATGTCACGCTGCGCAACCGTATCGCGGTGCCGCCGATGTGCCAGTACGTCGCCGAGGACGGCGTCGTCAACGACTGGCATCACGTGCATCTGGCCGGCATCGCGCGCGGCGGCGCGGGTCTCGTGATCGCCGAGGCGACGGCCGTGTCGCCGGAAGGGCGCATCACGCCGGGTTGCGCGGGGCTGTGGACCGATGCGCAGGCCGAAGCATTCGCGCCGTCGGTCGCGGCGATCAAGGCGGCCGGTGCAGTGCCCGGCATCCAGATCGCGCATGCGGGCCGCAAGGCGAGCGCGAACTGCCCGTGGGAAGGCGACGACCATATCGCCGAAGGCGACCCGCGCGGCTGGCAGACCATCGCCCCGTCGGCCGTGCCGTTCGGCGCGCACCTCCCGAAAGTGCCGCGTGAAATGACGCACGACGACATCGCCCGCGTGCAGGCCGATTTCGTCGCATCGGCGAAGCGTGCGCGCGATCTCGGCTTCGAATGGCTCGAATTGCACTTTGCGCACGGTTATCTCGGCCAGAGCTTCTTCTCGGTGCATTCGAACCACCGCACCGACGAATATGGCGGCTCGGCCGAGAATCGCGGCCGCTTCCTCGTCGACACGCTCGCGGCCGTGCGCAAGGTCTGGCCCGAGCACCTGCCGCTGACCGCGCGCCTGGGCGTGATCGAATACGACGGCCGCGACGAAGAGACGCTCGCCGAGTCGATCGCGCTCACGCAGCGGATGAAGCGGGAAGGGCTCGACATGCTGAGCGTGTCGGTCGGTTTCTCGACACCCGACGCGCAGATTCCGTGGGGTCCGGCGTTCCTCGCGCCGATCGCCGAGCGCGTGCGCCGCGAGGCCGGGCTGCCGGTGTCGTCCGCATGGGGGATCGACACGCCGCAACTGGCGAACCGCGTGGTGGCGGAAGCGCAGCTCGATCTCGTGATGGTCGGGCGCGCACATCTGGCCGATCCGCACTGGCCGTACTACGCGGCCAGGCAGCTCGGCGTCGAGCGTCCGTCGTGGACGCTGCCCGCGCCGTACGCGCACTGGCTCGAGCGCTACCGGATCGCCGACAAGGCGGCCTGAGCCGCGTTGACGACACGGCGCGCGCATCTTGCGCGTCGCCGATCCGGCGCCGATGGATAGAATGGCGGTTCATGCAGGCCGGTTGCCTGCGCGAACCGCCATTTTTTCATTTCGACAGAGGTGCCATGGGCGCACATGTCCCGTCGTCTCACGACTCCGCCGCACGGCCGCGCGCGCAGCAGATTGCCCGCGCCGTGCTGTATGCGGCGCTGCTGGTGCTCGCGCTGTGGATCATCCGCGACTTCATTCCCGCCATCGCATGGGCCTGCGTGATCGCCATCGCGATGTGGCCGCTGCTCAAATGCTTCGAATCGCACCGGCTGTTCCGTGACCGGCCGACGCTGATCGCGACCGTCATCACGGCCGCGATCTCATTGCTCGTCGTGCTGCCGGTCGCGGTCGCGACCATCCAGGCGATCGGGCAGGCGCACGATCTGCGCGAGTGGCTGAAGTCGGTCCAGGACAGCGGCATTCCGTTGCCGGACGTCGTCAGCCGGCTGCCTTACGGCTCGGCGCAGATCACCGAATGGTGGCAGGCCAATCTCGGCCATCCGCTGCATGCGGCCAGCGCGATGCACAGCGTCAACAGCGAGAAATTCCTCGCGTTCGGGCGGCAGTTCGGCACGAAGGTCGCGCATGCGCTGCTCGAATTCGGCTTCATGCTCGTCACGCTGTTCGTGATCCTGCGCGCGGGCCACAAGCTGTCGGGCGCATTGCTGCAGGGCGCGCGGCGCGCGTTCGGGCACAACGGCGCGGAACTGATCGACCGGATGGTCAAGGCCGTGTACGGCACGGTGACGGGGCTCGTCGTCGTCGGGCTCGGCGAAGGCGCGCTGCTCGGCATCGCGTATGCGCTGGCCGGCGTCCCGCATGCGGCGCTGCTCGGCCTCGTCACGGCGATCGCCGCGATGCTGCCGTTCTGCGCGCCGATCGTGTTCTGCGGCGCGGCGCTCTGGCTGTTCGTGCAGGGTGCGACGGTGTGGGCCGTCGTGGTGGCCGTGCTCGGTTTCGTCGTCGTGTTCGTCGCCGAGCATTTCGTGCGGCCGGTGCTGATCGGCGGCTCCACGCGGCTGCCGTTCCTGCTCGTGCTGTTCGGCATCCTCGGCGGTGCCGAGACGTTCGGCCTGATCGGGCTGTTCGTCGGCCCCGCACTGATGACGGTGCTGACGATGCTGTGGGCCGAGTGGATCGCATGACGATGCGCGACGTTGTGCCGATTTGACGCGTCGGCGCGGCGGGTTCGATGCGTGTACAAGCATGCGCGGGCCGCAACGACCGGCTGGCGCGCGGGCATCACATGCAGGGATTCGTATAAAGATCTCTACATTTCTTTTCGATCCGGACCCAAAGGTCGAGTAGCATGGGGCTTTCGATCGCGCCGGCGCGGCGCAGCAGATTTCCTCAAGCATGCGATTGATTTCGATGGCCCGTCCCGCAGCGACGCTGTCCCTGGCCGCCAGCTGCCTGATGTTGCACGGCTGCGCGTGGTTCGACTCGTGGCTGCCATTTTCGTATTCACGCACGCCGCTCGCGCGGGCCGCGTCGCGGCACGGCGCGACGCGCGCCGACGTCGTCCGCGCGGCCGGCAACCCGCGCAGCGTGTGGATGGTCCGCAACGGCAGCGGCGTCTGCTACAACTACTTCATCGAGCACGGCAACGATCACCGCGAATATTTCGTCGTGTTCGACAGGGCCGGCATCGTCACGCAACACGGCTTCGATTCGTGCATGAACGCCGATCGCAAGGGCACGCTCCAGCCGGGCAAGGCCGCTTCGCGCTAGTGCGCGGCGGCCCGCGGGCGCCGGCCGTTACGCGATCGTATCGACCACCCCGCCATCGACACGCAGCGCGGCGCCGGTTGTCGCCGAAGCCTGCGGCGAGCACACGTAGACCACCAGGTTCGCGACTTCCTCGGGCGTCGCCGGCCGCTGGATGATCGAGCTCGAACGATGGCTGCGCACGAATTCCACGGCCACGTCGTCGACGCTGCGGCCGGATGCGTCGGCCGTTTCCTTCAGCATCGCGCGCACGCCGTCCGACATCGTCGGCCCCGGCAGCACCGAGTTGACGGTCACGCTGGTGCCGGCCGCGAGCTTCGCGAGGCCGCGTGCGATCGACAGCTGCGCGGTTTTCGTGAATCCGTAATGAATCATGTCGACCGGGATGTTCAAGCCCGATTCCGACGAAATGAACACGACGCGCCCGGCATTGCGTTCGATCATCCCCTTCAGGTAATGCCGTGCGAGCCGCACGCCGGACATCACGTTCATCTGGAAGTAATGTTCCCACTCGGCGTCGTCGATCTCGAAGAACGCCTTCAGGCCGTAGATGCCCGCATTGTTGACGAGGATGTCGGCCTCCGGTGTGTGCTGCGTGATGCGCGCGACGCCGGCCGCGTCGGACAGGTCGGCGGCGACGCCCTCGAGGCTTGCGCCGGGCACTGCCGCGCGCAGGTGCGCGAGCGCGGACTGCACCGACGCGTCGCTGCGGCCGTTGACGACGACGCGCGCACCGGCGCGTGCGAGCCCTTCGGCGATCGCGAGCCCGATGCCGGCGGTGGAAGCGGTGACGAGCGCGGTCTTGCCTTTCAGATCGATGTGCATGAGCGTGACGGGAGAGGAGTGAACGAAAACCGCCGCGTGTGCCGCGGTGGCCGGAACACAAAGCTTAGGCGAAACGGCGAGATCCCGCGTCGAAGTGGATGGATCCGGTTGCGCGGCGCCGCACAGTCTTGTACGGTGAGCGTTCGCCGTCCGAACCGGGAGCCCGCGCGTGAGCCGTACCGCCAACCGATCCATCGATCCGTCGCCGTTCTGGCGCGATGCCGCGCTGCCGTTCATCGAGGCGCGCACCGTCGACGACGGCCGCGCGATCTGCTATGCGAAGCACACGCACGACACGTTTTCGGTGGGCGCGATCGTCGGCGGCACGAGCACGTACGTGAACGGCGCGACGCACGAGCATGTCGGGCGCGGCGTGCTGGTGATCATCGATCCGGAACAGGTGCATGCGTGCAATCCGTACGGCCCCGATGCGTGGGCGTACCGGATGGTCTATGTCGACGTGCCGTGGCTCGCGCGGCTGCAGCATTCGCTGGGTCGCGATCCGAATGGCGATTTTCACGGCTTTTCGCCGAAGTTGACCGAACGGCACGACCTGTTCGCGCAATTTGGCGGTTTCTATCGCACGCTCGTGTCGCCATCGGTCGATCCGCTCGGCAAGGAGAGCGCTGCGGTCGAATTCTTCACGGCGCTGCACGGCGCGCTCGACCGCGAACTGCCCGGCCCGCGCGCCGGGGACGACAACGCCAAGCTCGCGCGCGCGGCCGATTACATCGCCGCGCATTGCCGCGAGGGCGTCACGCTCGATGCGATCTGCGCGGCCGCCGATTTGTCGCCGTCGTACCTGATCCGCGCGTTCAACGCGCGCTACGGCATGACGCCGCATGCGTTCCTGATCGACCGCCGCGTGCAGTACGGCCGCACGGAGCTGCGCCGCGGCCGGCCGATCGCCGACGTTGCACTCGACGCGGGCTTTGCCGACCAGGCCCATTTCCAGCGCGCGTTCCGGCGGATCGCGGCCGCGACGCCCGGCCAGTACCGCAGCGCGACGAGTTGAGCGGCGAGCTGAGCGACGCGTTGAGCGACGAGCCGGGCGGGGCGCGCCCTACGTGTCGAGCAGAAAGAGTGCGCTGCCCGCGAGCAGCAGCGCCATCAGCCGGTTGAACACGCGCATCCTCCGCGCGTTCGCGAGCCGGTGCCGCAGCGATGCGCCGGCATACCCCCAGCACGCGATCGACGCGAAGCAGATCACGAGATACAGCGCGGCGAACTGCCAGACCTGCGCGCGGTCGCCGTCGGCCGCATACGCGCCCATCGCGGCCACGCACGCGAGCCATGCCTTCGGATTGAGCCACTGCATCGCGGCGCCGGACGCCGCCGACGGGCCGGCCACGTCCGGGTCGGCCGACAGCCGGCCATCGTCGAGCGCGAGCCGCAGCGCCAGGTAGAGCAGGAACGCGATCCCCGACCATTGCGTGGCCGTCGTCAGCATCGGCCAGCGCGCGAGCGCCGCGTGCAGCCCGAGGCCGATCAGCAGGAACAGCGCGACGAAGCCGAGCGTCGCGCCGGCCGCATACCGCAGGCTTGCGCCGAGACCGTGGCGCGCGCCCGCGCTGAGCGCGACGATGTTGACGGGACCGGGTGTGATCGACGACGCCAGCGCGAACGCGGCCATCGAAACCAGCATGCTCATTGATTGCCTCCATGCGAATGTCAAAGTCGCATCGAGACTAAAGAAGCCGTGCGTGCCGGTATTGAAGAAAACTGCCCTCCGCCGAGCGCAGCCGCCTTCAGTGCAGCGCCCGCGGCGCGTGCGCCGGCCGCGAACCGGTGGAGTCGACCACGCCGGTTGCGTCGGTTGCATCGGTTGCATCTCCCGCGCGCAGCGGTCCGCCCGCGCAGGGTTCCGTCGACACCGAGAAGCCGAACGTATTGACGCCGCCCGAACACGCGACGAATACGCTGCCGCCGTGCATCTCGGCGACGGCCTTGACGATCGACAGCCCGAGCCCGTGGTTCTCCTTGCTGTTCGCGCGGGCTTCCTCGAGCCGGTAGAAGCGCTCGAACACGTGCGAGCGCTGCACCGGATCGATCGGCTCGCCGGGGTTCGACACGGCCATCTCGACGAGCGTGTCGCGGCGCGTGATCGTCACGTGCAACGTCGCGCCGGGCGCGGAATGCTGGATCGCGTTGATCAGCAGGTTCGTCATCGCGCGGCGGAACAGCGACGGATCGACGGCCGCGCGCGCATCGCCGTGCAGTTCGGCGTGCAACTGCGCCTCGTCGAGCGGGATCTCGAGGAAATCGAGCATGCGCCGCACCTCGTCGGCGAGCGACACGTCCTTCAGGTCGGTTGCCCGTTCGCCGCGGTCGCTGCGCGACAGGAACAGCATGTCGTTGATGATCACGCGCAGCCGCTCGAATTCCTCGAGGTTCGACTGCAGCGTCTGCCGCATCCGCTCGACCGTGCGGTCGCGGCTGGTCAGCGCGACCTGGGTCTGGCCGATCAGGATGCTGATCGGCGTGCGCAGTTCGTGCGCGACGTCCGCGTTGAACGCCTCGAGCCGCGCGTAGGTCTGCTGGATGCGATCGAGCGCGCCGTTGAACGACGTGGCGAGGTCGCGCAGCTCGGCCGGCAGCGCGTCGGTGTGCAGCCGCTGGCGGCGGTTCGCGAGGCTGATGGCCGATGCATCCTGCGACAGCCGGTCGAGCGGCGCGAGCCCGAAGCGGGCCACCGCGCGGCTCAGCAGCAGCGTGATGATCGTCGCGATCGCGATCAGCCCGGCGAGCGTCCAGCCGAAGCGGCGCAGCATCCGCTGCGTGCGCTCGCACGAGCTGGCGACGATCAGCCTCAGTGTCGGCCGCTCGCCGTTGCCGGCCACCGTGACGGTCTTCGTCATCACGTCGTAGCTGCTGTCGTTCAGCGCGTAGCGCTGGAATGCGCCGAACGGCGCGCCGACGGGCACGCCGTCGACGGGCTTGCCGAACCGGAAATCCGGATTCGTGCTGTCGACCTGGTAGCGCGTCGAGCCGTCGGGCGGTTCGAGATCGGCGAGCTTTTCCTGCATGAGGCGCCCGCGTTCGGACGTGAGCGCGTGCGACACGATCATCTCGGCGACCTTGGTGCGCGTATCGAGCGTCGCGCGCAGCTCGGCGAACAGCTGGCGCTCCATCATCACGAACAGCCCGCAGCCCACCAGCGTGAACACGAGCAGCGACACGATGCCGAACATCGCCGACAGCCGCAGGACGATCGAGCGTTTCATGCCGGCCTCTCGGTATCGCCGTCCTCGCGCGCCTCGAGCACGTAGCCCATGCCGCGGATCGTGTGCAGCAGCTTGTCCGCGAACGGGCCGTCGAGTTTCGCGCGCAGGCGCTTGATCGCCGTCTCGACGACGTTCGCGTTGCTGTCGAAGTTCACGTCCCACACGAGTTCGGCGATGGTCGTCTTCGACAGCACCTCGCCGCTGCGCCGCGCGAGCACGCCGAGCAGCTGGAATTCCTGCGCGGTCAGGTCGAGCCGCGTGCCGTCGCGGGTCGCACGGCGGCCGATCAGGTCGACCCGCAGGTCGCCGATCGAGATCAGCGTCGATTCCTGCACGCGCGCGCGGCGCGTCAGCGCGCGCAGCCGCTCGATCAGCTCGAGGAACGAGAACGGCTTGGTCAGGTAGTCGTCGGCGCCGCCGCGCAAGCCCCGCACGCGGTCGTCGACGCGGTCGCGCGCGGTCAGCATGATGACGGGCGTCTGCTTCTGCGCGCGCAACGCACGCAGCACGCCGAAGCCGTCGAGCTTCGGCAGCATCACGTCGAGCACGACCACGTCGTAGTCGAATTCGACGGCTTTCCACGCGCCGTCCTCGCCGTCGAGCGCGGTATCGACGACCCAGCCTTCCTCGGTCAGGCCGCTCTTCAGGTATTCGACGACTTTCGGTTCGTCTTCGACGATCAGGACTTTCATGTTCGAATCCGTTGTCCGCGTAATCCGGTTAAGGGCCCGGGGGCGTTGGCGCCGGTGCCGGGGCTGCGGCGACCTCGGCCGGCGCCGGGCCGCTTGCCGCCTGGCCGTCCCAGCCGCCGCCGAGCGCCTTCGCGAGAAACACGACGAGCGCCGCGCGCTGGCCCTGGATCTGCACGGCCTGCCGCTCGCTCGTCAGCAACTGCTGCTCTGCCGTCAGCACGTCGATGAACGGCGTCAGGCCGCCCGCGTAACGATCCTGCGCGAGCGACACGAGCTTGCGCGCGTCGTCGACGGCCGCGGAGGCCTGCTGCGCGGCCTCCGCAAGCACCGACAATCCGGTGACCGCATTCTGCACCTCCTGGAACGCGGTGAGCACGGTCTGCCGGTAACTGGCCTGCGCGGCGACATATCCGGCCTGCGCGAAATCGACGCCGGCCTTCAGCTTGCCGCCTTCGAACAGCGGCTGGCTGAGCGACCCGCCGACCGACCACAGCAACGCCGGCACGGTGAACAGGCCGGCAAAGCGCGTCGCGTCCCAGCCGATGTCGGGCGACAGCATGATGCGCGGGAAATACGCGGCGCGCGCGACGCCGATCTGCGCGTTTGCGGCGGCCATCGCGCGCTCGGCCGACGCGACGTCGGGGCGCCGCTGCAGCACGTCGCTCGGCAGGCCGGTCGGCAGCGCGGGCGCGTTGATCGGCACGACGCGCGGCGCGATCGAGAAGGTGGGGGCCGGCGTGCCGACCAGCGTCGCGATCGCGGTTTCGACCTGCACGCGCTGCTGGAGCAGCAGCTGCGCCTGGGTGCGCGTCGCGTCGAGCTGCGCGCGCTGCTGCAGCAGGTCGAGGCCCGACACCGCGCCGAGGTCGTGCCGCGCGCTCACGTAGTCGAGCGCCTTCTGCTGCAGGTCGATCGAGCGCTTGACGACGTCGATCTCGGTGTCGAATTCGCGCAGCGCGAAATAGCTCGACGCGAGATCGGCGGTCAGCACCAGGCGGGCGTTCGCGAAATCGTCGCGCGCCTGTTCGGTGGTGGCCTGCGCCGATTCGACGCTGCGCCGCACGCGGCCGAACAGGTCGAGCTCGTAGCTGACGCTCGCGCCGACCTGGACGTCGTTCTGCACGGTCGACATGCTCTGCGTCGCGTAGTTGGTCTGCGGCCGGTCGGCCGAGATCTTGAAGCGCTGGCCGCTCGCGTTCAGGCCGACGGCCGGATACTGCGCCGAGGCGACCGACGCGAGCGTCGCCTTCGCCTGGTCGTAGCGCGCGGCGACGGCCTTCAGGTTCTGGTTGTTGCGCAGCGCTTCGGCTTCCAGCGTATCGAGCTGCGGATCGCCGAACGCGGTCCACCATGCCGGGTCGAGCGGCGCGCGGGCCGGCGCGGCCGGGTGCCAGTACCCATCGGCCGGATCGAGCCGCCACGCGGCCGGCGTGGCGACGTCGGGCCGCTGGTAGTCGGGGCCGACCGTGCAGCCGGCAAGGGCGGCGGCGAGCGCAACGGCGGTGGCGGAGACGGCGGCGGGCCGCCGGCGGATGCGCATCGCGATCACGACTTCGCCTCCGCGGCGCTCGATGCCGGCTTCGCGGCCGGCGCCGAGACGATCACCTGATCGCCGTTGGCGAGCGCGTCGCTCGGGTTCGTGACGAGACGGTCGTTCGGCGTGAGCGGGCCGTCGACCTCGAGCGTCTGCCCGATCGTGCGCACGACCGTCACCTGTTTCAGGCGCACCTGGCCGTTCGCATCGACCGTCGCGACCGTCGGGCCTTCGGCGCGGAACAGCAGCGTATTGGCCGGCACCTGCAGGCGGCCGACCGGCGTCATCGGCAACGTGGCCTGCACGTAGGCGCCGGGCAGCAGCCGCCCGTCCGGGTTCGGCAGCGTGATCTCGATCTGCAGCGAGCGCGTCGCGACGTCGATCGCCTCGGACGTGCGCGTGATCGTCCCGTCGAACGTCCGGCCCGGCAGCTCGGCCTGCGCGACGCTCACGTGCTGGCCGACCTTCACCTGCTGCGCGTACGCCTGCGGCACCTGCACGTAGAGGCGCAGCCGGTCGGCCTGCACGACCGTGAACAGCGAACGCCCCGCGTTGCCGGAGCTGACGAGATCGCCGACGTCGACGTTGCGCTGCGTGACGATCCCGTCGATCGGCGCGACGATCCGCTGGAAGCCTTTCAGCTCGGTGAGGCGGCGCATGTTCGCGTCGGCCGCGGCGAGGTTCGCGGTGCCCTGGTTGAACGCGCCTTGCCGGTCGTCGAGTTCCTGCTGCGAGACGGCATCGCGCTGGCGCAACTGCTGTGCGCGGTCGAACGACGTCTTCGCGAGCGCGAGCGCGGCTTGCGCCTGCTGGCGCTGCGCGGTGGCCTGCGCGAGTTCCTGGTTCAGCTCGGGCGTGTCGAGTTCGGCGAGCACCTGGCCCTGCTTCACGTGCGCGCCGATGTCGGCCTGCCAGCGCAGCACGTAGCCGCTCGCGCGTGCATAGATCGGCGCCTCGACGAAGCCGCGCAGCGTGCCGGGCAGCGACAGCTTGCCGCCGGTGGCCGCATCGACCGGATGCGCGACGGTCACGTACTGGCGCGTGTTCTGCTCGGCGACCGTGTCGAGCCGGTTGCGGTTCAGCACGTTGACGACGATCGTGCGCGCGGCGCCGGCGGCCAGCAGCACGCCGATCACGATCAGGACGATGCGTCCGCGTCGCGACACCGACGTGCGTGTCGGCAGGTGCATGCCGTGTTCGTCCACCTGGATGCCGACGGCGCTGTGATGTTTCTCTTCCATGAATTCAACCAATTCAACCGGGTAGTGGGCGAAAGAAAGTCAGTGTCCGGCCTGGCGCGCGCGCCGGCGGGCCAGCCGCGCATGCACGCCGCCGAACACGAGCGGCACGAACAGCAGCGTCGAAACGGTCGCGAACAGCAGCCCGCCGATCACCGCGCGGCCCAGCGGCGCGTTCTGCTCGGCGCCTTCGCCGAGACCGAGCGCCATCGGCACCATCCCGATGATCATCGCGAGCGCCGTCATCAGCACCGGCCGGATCCGCGTTGCGCCGGCCTCCAGCGCGGCCGTGAGCGGCGGCGCGCCGGCCGCGAGACGCTGGCGCGCGAACGACACGACCAGGATGCTGTTCGCGGTCGCGACGCCCACCGTCATGATCGCGCCCGTCAGCGCGGGCACGCTCAGGTGCGTGCCGGTGATGAACAGCATCCACACGATGCCGGCGAGCGCGGCCGGCATCGCGCTGATGATGATCAGCGGGTCGAGCCACGACTGGAAATTGACGACGATCAGCAGGTAGACGAGCACGATCGCCATCGCGACGCCCGCACCGAGGCCGAGGTACGACGTGCGCATCGTCTCGATCTGGCCGCGCATCGTCAGCTCGGTGCCGCGCGGCAGCGTCGCGCGCGCGTCCGACACGATGCGGTCGATCTCGCCCGCGACCGCGCCGAGGTCGCGGCCCTCGACGCTCACGTACACGTCGATCGCCGGGCGGATGTTGTAGTGCGTGATCACGGCCGGGTTCGCGGTGCTGCGCACCTGCACGAGGTTGCCGAGCAGTTGCAGCGGCATGCCGGTGCGGCCGCTCGCCGAGATCGGCGTGCCGAGCAGGTCGTCGACCGACGAGATGTTGTATTGCGGGGTCTGGATCTGCAGCGGGTACTGGACGCCGGTGCGCGGGTTGATCCAGAACGACGGCGTCGTCTGCGAGCTGCCGGACAGGGAGATCAGCATGTTCTGCGCGACGTTCTGCGCGGAGAGATTGAGCTGCTGCATGCGCGTACGGTCCATGTCGGCCAGCAGGGTCGGCTCGTCGTTGCGTTGCAGCACGTGCACGTCGACGGCGCCGGGGATTTGCCTGAACTTTTTCATCAGGCTGCTCGCGATAGTCATGTTACTCGCGAGATCGTTGCCGAGCACCTGCAGGTCGATCGCGGCCGGTTGGCCGAAGTTGAGGATCTGCGTGATGATGTCCGACGGCTGGAAGAAGAACTCGACGCCCGGGAAGCGCTCGGGCAGCACCTTGCGCAGTGCCTGCACGTAATGCTGGGTCGCGCGGTGGCCCGGTTTCAGCGCGATCAGCAGTTCGCCGTCGAGCGTGCCGATCGTGCCGGCGTTGCTGTACGACAGGTTGATGCCGCTCACCGGCAGGCCGAGGTTGTCGACGATCGCGCCGAGCTCGTCGGGCGGCACGGTTTCGCGGATCACGCGCTCGACCTGGTCGGCGAGGCGCGCGGTTTCCTCGATCCGGTAGCCGGTCGGCGCGCGCATGTGCAGGCGGATGTTGCCCGAATCGGCGTTCGGGAAGAAGTCGCGGCCGAGCGCGAACACGAGGCCGGTCGACAACACGCAGAAGCCGAGGAAGCACGTCGCGTAGAAGCGGCGGCGCACCAGCAGGATGCTGAGCAGCACGATGTACCAAGCGCGCAGCCGCTCGAACGCTTCGTTGAACGCGTGATGGAGGCGTGCGAAGCGCGACGTCGAACGATCCGGGCCGGCGCTCGCCTGCTGCGGGCGGAACAGCAGCATCGCGAGCGTCGGCACCAGCGTGCGCGACAGCACGTACGACGCGAGCATCGCGAACACGACGGCTTCCGCGAGCGGCACGAACAGGAAACGCGCGACGCCCGTGAGGAAGAACATCGGCACGAACACGATGCAGATGCACAGCGTCGACACGAACGCGGGCACCGCGATCTCGCCCGCGCCTTCGAGGATCGCGTCGTGCAGGTTGGTGCCGAGATGCAGGTGCCGCTCGATGTTCTCGATCGTGACGGTCGCATCGTCGACGAGAATGCCGACCGCGAGCGCGAGCCCGCCGAGCGTCATGATGTTGATGGTCTCGCCGAGCGCGGACAGCGCGATCAGCGACGTGAAGATCGACAGCGGAATCGAGATCGCGATGATCAGCGTGCTGCGCCAGTTGCCGAGGAACAGCAGGATCATCATCGCGGTCAGCACGGCGGCGATCAGCGCTTCGTGGATCACGCCCTGGACGGCCGCGTCGACGAACACCGACTGGTCGAACAGCGGCGTGATCGTGAGCCCTTCGGGCAGCGTCGGGATCACCTTCGGCAGCAGCGCCTTCAGGTCCGACACGACCTTGAGCGTCGACGCGTCGCCGCTTTTCAGGATCGAGATGAGCACGCCGCGCTGGCCGTTCTGGCGCACGACGTTGGTCTGCGGCGCGAAACCGTCGCGTACCGATGCGACCTCGCGCAGATAGGTCGTCGCGCCGTTGACGGTCTGGACCGGCAGGTTGTTGATGTCGGCGACCGTATCGGCCGACGCGTTGGTGTCGATCCGGTATTCGGTCTGGCCCATCTTCGCGGTGCCGGTCGGCAGCACGAGGTTCTGCGCGTTGACCGCGTTGACGATGTCGGCGGGCGTGAGCCCCTTCGCGAGCAGCGCCTGCGGATCGAGGTCGATCGCGACCACGCGCGTGCGGCCGCCGTACGGGAACGGGATCTGCACGCCCGGCACCGTGATCAGCTGCGGGCGCAGGAAGTTGAGCGCGATGTCGGCGAGCGACTGTTCACTGAGCGTCTTGCTCGACAGCCCGAGCTGGATCACCGGGATGCTCGAGGCGGAATAGGTGATCACGAGCGGCGGCGTCGCGCCCTGCGGCATCTGCCGCACGATCGCCTGCGCGGACGAGACCGTCTGCGCGATCGCCGTCTGCACGTTCGCGCCCGGCTGCAGGAACACCTTCACGACCGCGATGCCGGGCAGCGACGTCGATTCGACGTGCTGGATGTTGTTGACGGTCGTCGTCAGGATGCGCTCGTGCACGGACGTGATGCGGTTCGTCATCTCCGTCGCGGAGAAGCCGCTGTAATTCCAGATGACGCTGATCACGGGGATGTTGATCGCGGGCAGCACGTCGACCGGCGTGCGCATCAGCGCAAGCGGGGTGGCCAGCACGATCATGATGGCCATGACGATGAACGTGTAGGGGCGCCTGAGCGCAAGATTGACGATCCACATGGAGGCAGCGGGACAGGCGGTGATCAGGCGTCGGTAAAGGGAACCCGAATGATAGGCGTCGGCGTGGAACGGGTTACTGTCGCGAAACTGGCGGAATTGTCAGGTTGCGGCGGGCGGCCCGACGCCGATTCGGCAGAGGAAATGCCGCGCGGCGAGCTGGCCTGAAAGCGGCCGCAAAACGGTCGCGATACCGGACGGGCCGGCTGCGCCTGCGGCGGTTCCGCTCATGGGCCCGCGCTCAGATCTGCTCCATCCCGACACGCGCGAGCGCACCGAGGTCGACGACGTCGATCTGGTTGTACGCGAGCCGCAGCACGCCGAGTTTCTCGAGCTGCTGCAGCGCCTGGTTGATCCGCTGCCGCGACACGCCGACGAGCATCCCCAGTTCCTCCTGCGAGATCGACAGCGACGGGCCGGTGTCCGGGTACAGGTCGGGATTGAACAGCTGCGCGAGCGACTGCGCGACGCGCGCATCGACGTCCAGCAGCCGGCTGTTCTGGATCGACGCGATGAATTCGCCCATCCGGTTGTTCAGCTGGTGAATCACGAAGCGCGTAAACGGCAGGCTCGTGTCGAGCAGCGCGTGGAACGTGTCGACCGGCACGAACAGCACGGTCGAGCGCTGGATCGCGACGACCTCGTACTTGCGCAGTTCGCGCTTGATCACGCTGCCTTCGCCGAACCAGCCGCCCGACGGCACGCCGGAGAACGTGCAGCCGCGCCCGGACGCGTTGAAGATCGCGAGCTTCAGCAGCCCGCGATGCACGCCGATCCAGTATTCGGACGGCGCGAGCCGATGGGCGATCACGTCGCCGGCCTCGCACTGCTCGACGCGCGATTGCGCGAGCACGAGCGCCTGGTGTTCGGGCGCGAGCGTGCGGAACCACGCGCACTGGCCGAACAGCGTGGACAGCGCCGGCAGCGGGCCCGGTGCGGAAAGGGCGTCGGCCGGGTGGACGGGCGCGTCGGGCGGTGCGGCGAGAGGGTCGTGCATGGGTGCGGGTTTGCGAGGATAGGGATAACGCGCAGCGCGGGAAAGGCACTCTGTCGTTTCGATGACAGACGGCTCACAATAGCGCCCGTTAGGCTGTCGGCAATTGAACCACATCAAAACGATCCGGGGTGGATCCACCCCGGTCGACAGGACACGGGAGACAGGATCATGACGCAGATGTTCGAGGCCGGGCTCGGCCGCCGCGACGCCAATTACGTGCCGCTCACCCCGATCGACTTCCTGGTCAGGACGGCCGAAGTCTACGGCGAGCGCCTCGCGATCGTGCACGGCGACGTGCGGCGCACCTGGGGCGAGACCTACACGCGCGCGAAGCAGCTGGCGAGCGCGCTCGCGCGGCTCGGCGTCGGCCGCGGCGACACGGTCGCGGCGATGCTGCCGAACATCCCGGCGATGGTCGAGGCGCACTTCGGCGTGCCGATGGCCGGCGCCGTGCTGAACACGATCAACACGCGGCTCGACGTGTCGTCGGTGCTGTTCATGCTGCGCCATGGCGAGGCGAAGGTGCTGATCGTCGACACCGAGTATGCGGAATTCGCGCATCGCGCGGCGCTCGAGGTGCCGGGCCTGAAGATCGTCAGCGTGGCCGATGCGATGCCGGCGGACCCCGCACGCTTCGCGGGCGCGACCGACTACGAGGCGCTCGTCGCAAGCGGCGACGCCGACTACGCGTGGACCCCGCCCGCCGACGAATGGGATGCGATCGCGCTGAACTACACGTCCGGCACGACCGGCGATCCGAAGGGCGTCGTCTACCACCATCGCGGCGCGTATCTCGCGGCGATCAGCAACATCCTCGAATGGGACATGCCGAAGCACGCCGTCTACCTGTGGACGCTGCCGATGTTCCACTGCAACGGCTGGTGCTTCCCGTGGGCCGTCGCGGCACGCGCGGGCGTGAACGTCTGCCTGCGCAAGTTCGATGCGAAGACGGTGTTCGACCTGATTCGCCGCGAACGCATCACACACTACTGCGGTGCGCCGATCGTGCAGAGCGCGATCGCGAACGCGCCGGCCGAATTCCGCGCAGGCATCGACCACACGGTGCACGCGATGGTGGCGGGCGCGGCGCCCGCGCCGGCCGTGATCGCGAAGATGAAGGAGATCGGCTTCGACCTGCTGCACGTGTACGGGCTGACCGAGGTTTACGGCCCGGCGACCGTGTGCGCGAAGCAGGCGCATTGGGAGGAACTGCCCGATGAGGAGCGTGCGCGGCTCAATGCGCGCCAGGGCGTGCGCTACCACCTGGAAGCGGGCGCGACGGTGCTCGATCCCGACACGATGGCGCCGGTGCCGGCCGACGGCGAGACGCTCGGCGAGATCATGTTCCGCGGCAACATCTGCATGAAGGGCTACCTGAAGAACCCGAAGGCGACCGACGACGCGTTCCACGGCGGCTGGTTCCATACCGGCGATCTCGCGGTGCTGACGCCGGACGGCTATATCCGGATCAAGGATCGCAAGAAGGACATCATCATCTCGGGCGGCGAGAACATCTCGAGCATCGAGGTCGAGGATGCGCTGTACCGGCATCCGGCCGTCGCGGTCGCCGCCGTCGTCGCGATGCCCGACCCGAAATGGGGCGAGGTGCCGTGCGCGTTCGTCGAGCTGCGCGAAGGCGCGAGCGCGACCGAAGAGGAGATCGTCGCGCATTGCCGGCAGTTGCTCGCGGGCTTCAAGGTGCCGAAGGTCGTGCGGTTCGGCGAGTTGCCGAAGACCTCGACCGGCAAGATCCAGAAATTCCAGCTGCGCAACGCGGTCGGCTCGGACAAGGCGATCGACCTGGCGGGCGACAAGAAGTAGGCGGGTTGCCCGGCCGCGGTCGATCGTCCGTCGTCTCTCGTCCGCTCCGGTCACGCGTGCCGCTCGAGCCGGAACACGCTGACCGCGTCCGCCAGCTGCGCGGCCTGGTCGCGCAGCGCGACGGCCGCGCGTTCGGCGTCCGAGATCAGCGAGGCATTCCGCTGCGTCGCGTCGCCGATCTGCGTGACGGCCAGGTTCACCTGTTCGATGCCGGTCGATTGTTCGCGCGACGCGGCGCTGATCTCGCCGATCAGCGTGCTGACCTGGTCGACGCGCGCGACGATGTCGCGCATCGTGCCGCGCGCGGCGTCCGCGATCCGGTAACCCTGTTCGACGGTCGTCGACGATTCGGCGCTCAGCGCGTCGATCTCCTTCACGGCAGCCGCGCTGCGCTGCGCGAGCGTGCGCACCTCGGCCGCGACCACCGCGAAGCCCTTGCCGTGTTCGCCCGCACGCGCGGCCTCGACGGCCGCGTTCAGCGCCAGGATGTTGGTCTGGAACGCGATGCCCTCGATCGTGCCCGTGATCTCGGCGATCCGGCGTGTTGCGCGGCCGATGTCGTCCATCGTCGCGACCACGCGCTGCACCGCGGCGTCGCCGTTCGTCGCGGCGGCCGACGCGTGGGCGACCAGCGCGTTGGCCTGCGCCGCGTGCTCGGCGCTCTGCTGCACGGCGGCGGTGATCTGCTCCATGCTGGCCGCGGTCTGTTCGACGCTGCTCGCCTGCGTCGCGATCCGCGCGGCCATGTCGCCGCTGCCGGCCGCGATGTCGACCGTGCCGCGCGCGATGTCGGCCGAGCTGTTGCGCACCTGCTCGACGATCCGGGCGAGGCCGTCGCCGATCCCGTCGACGGCCTGCACGAGCCGGCCGATCTCGTCGTTGCCGGCGTGGCCCGCGTTGCCGCGCATGGCTGCGTCATCGCGGATGCGCACGCTGAGATCGCCCGCCGCATAACGCTCGGAGGCGCGTGCCGCCGCATCGAGCGGCCGGCTCACGACACGGCGGACCACGATGACGAACAGCGTCGCGAACGCGGCGACGAGCAACGCGCCGAGCATCAGGAAGCGGTTGCGGGTGGCGCGCATGCCGGCGAGCAGTTCGTCGTCGAGCGCGATGCCGCCGACGAGCCATTGCCACTGCGGAATCGTCGTGAACGACACGAATTTCGCGGTGGGCCCGCTGTCGTGCGCGGCCGGGTCGGTCGACGTGTAGGCAAGCCGTCCCGTGCCGGCCGCGAGCATCTGCGCGTAGGGCGCGCGCGTGTCGTCGGCGGGCGCGCCGGCCGCATCGGGATGCACGACGAAGGTGCCGCGCGACGGGCCCTGCGATGCGTCGAGCACGAAGTAGTAGCCGTTGCTGCCGATCTTCAGCGCGCGGATGCCGTCTTCGACCAGCTTGAGCTCGGCGCCGATGTCCAGGCCGACGAACAGCGCGCCGATCACGCGGCCGGTCGCATCGGTCACCGGCTTGTATTGCGTGATGTACGGCCGCCCGAACAGCTTCGCGAGGCCCGTGTACACGCGTCCGGCGACGAGCGGGGCGTATGCGGGGCCCGCACGGTCGAGCTTCGTGCCGACGGCGCGCGCGCCGTCCTGCTTCTTCAGCGACGTCGTGATGCGCACGAAATCGTCGCCGTCGCGCGCGAAGATCGTCGCGATCGCGCCGCTTTTCTTCAGGAACTGGTCGGGAATCGAATAGTCGAGGTCGAGCGGCTGGCCGCCCGCGACGAGCGTCGGCGCGGCGACGCCGCCGATGTCGACGGTGCGCGCCGGGTCGAGCGAGAACTCGGCCGGCAGGAAGCTCGCGAACAGCGACATCGAGCGATCGGCTTCGGCGGTCAGCGCCTTGTCGAACAGGTCGACCATCGCGCGGATCGACTGCTCGTTGTCGGCGATCCGCAGGTGCGCCTCTTCGGCGAGTTGCCGGCCGGCGAAATGGGCGAGCGTCCATGCGAACACGGTAAACAGCAGGGCGACGAGCGCGCACGCCAGCGCGGCAAGACGCGCGCCGACGCTCACCCGGCCCAATTGGGTCAATCTCATGAAACTTCCTGAGTGGGGAGGGAGAGGGGCGGAACGCACGCGTCACCGCTGATCGACCGTTTAATACGGCAGCAGCGGCGAATTCTTTAGCGGCGCGTCGTCGATGGCGACGCTGGCAGGTGCGGCGGGAACGCGGGTGTCAGTGCGCGACGAGCCACGCGACGGCCAGGTAACGGCCGACCTTCGCGATCGTCACGATCGCGAGAAAGCTCGGCAGCGGCTCGCGCAGCACGCCGGCGATCATCGTCAGCGGATCGCCGATCACGGGCGCCCAGCTGAGCAGCAGCGACCAGCGGCCGTAGCGCGCATACCAGCGCTCGGCGCGTGCGAGCGCGGCGGGCTTGACGGGAAACCAGCGGCGCTCGCGGAAGTGCTCGATGCCGCGCCCGAGCGCCCAGTTGATCGCGGAGCCGGCGACGTTGCCGATGCTCGCGACGAGCACCAGCGCCCATATGGGTTCGCGCCCGGCAAGCAGCAGGCCGGCGAGCACGGCTTCGGACTGGAGCGGGAACAGGGTCGCGGCGACCATCGACACGGCGAACAGGCCGCCGTAAGTGAGCAATTCGGACATCGCGCGATTGTACCGGGCGCATGCCGGCCGCCGCGGGTCATGCGGTCATGAGGTCATGATTTCACGCGGTCACGCGGTCACGGGCCCGACAGGTCATGCGGCATCGGCCGTGCCGAACAGCAGGTGCGAGATCATCGACTTGTCGACCGGTTCGTCGTTGAGCGTGCTCGCGAGCAGTTCGCCCGCGAGCTGCTGCGGCGAAAACACCATGTCGGGCTTCAACAGGCGCAGCCGTTCAAGATTGCGCTGCTGGTTCACGAGCGCGACCGTGCGCACCGACGGCGCGATCTCGCGGATCGCGAGGATGATGAACGCGTTCTCGGCGTCGTCGGAGCGCAACGCGAGCACCGCGCGCGCGGCCGCCGCGCCGGCGCTTTCCAGCACCGCATGGTCGGTCGCGTCGCCGACGATCAGGTCGGTCGCCGCCGCGTAGTTGTGCTCGACGCCGGCCGGCACGACGACGGTCACCGCGTAGCCGCGCTTGCGCAGCCCGTCGTGTACCGCATGCGCGACGGGCGTCGCGCCGACGATCAGGAAATGATGCTTGCGGATCACGTTCGAAATGCCTCCCTTGACGATCCGTTTCAGATTGCCGCCGATCACGGGGCCGACGACCGCGCTGATCGACGTCGCGAACACCGTGATGCCGAGCACGATCACCGACGCGGTGAACAGCCGCGCGGTCGGCGCGTGCGGAACGATGTCGCCGTAGCCGACCGTCGACATCGACACGATCGAGAAATAGACGGCGGTGGCGAGGTCATGGACGGGCGGCGTGAATTCGTCGCCGAGATACAGCACGCCGAAGGTGGCGTAGATCAGCAGCGACACGATGCTCAGCAACGCGAACAGGCTGCTGGCGGCGATGCTCGCGCGGTCGAAATGCCGCCAGTAATAAAGCAGCGTGACGACCAGCACGGCCGTGTAGGCGAACACGCCGTGGCTCGGATAGCCGCCGAGCGCGCTGAGCGCGGCGGCCGCGACCAGCAGCAGGATCGACAGCACCCATGCGACGCGCGCGCGCAGCAAGATGCCGATGGCCATGGTCGCGAGGCCGGCCGCGATCACGACCTGCGGCAGCACGACGAGCCCCGCGTTGTCGACGAGGTTCAGCGCATCGGCAAGCCACGCACCGTGGCGGCCGAGCTTCGCGTTGTCGACGACCGGGCGCAGCACCATCAGTGCATCGAGCGCGAGGAGAAGGGCGAGATACCAGTGCAGGCCGATCGGCGCGAACAGGCGCCGCAGGCGTGTAGTGACGTGCTTCATTCAGTCGCCCGGCAGGCCGGGCATGTCCAACGAACCAGGCGCTACCCTAAAGCATTCCGCGATCGGCTGCTTTTTCGCGGGGCCGGCGGCGGTTGCGACGACGCGCGTGGCGGCGGCCGTTCAGTTCCAGCCGGCCATGATCGCGCCCATCCCGACGAGCAGCCCGCCCGTGACGCGGTTCATCGCGCGCATCCGCGCGGGCCGCTGCAGTGCGCGGCTCAGCCGGTGCGAGAACAGCGCCATCGACGCGACGCCGCCCGCGAACAGCACCGCGAAGGTCGCCGAGAGCAGCAGGAACTGCTGGTTCAGGCTCCAGTCGGCGTCAGGGACGATGAACTGCGGGAAGAACGACGGGAAGAACAGCAGCGTTTTCGGATTCAGCCCCGAGGTCGCGAGGCCGCGCCAGAACAGCGCGCGGTGCGAGTCGGTGTCCGGCGTTGCAGCCCCGGCCGGCCCGGCCGTAGCGGGCCCGCCGGCCGGCGCGCGGCTGAGCCATTGCTTGCAGCCGAGCCAGACGAGGTAGGCCGCGCCGGCCCAGCGCAGTACGGTCAGCGCGCGCTCGTCGAGATGCACGAGCGAATTCAGGCACAGCGCGGTCAGCGCGAGTTGCAGCAGCACGGCGAGCGTGCCGCCCCAGACGCACGGCAGCGCGCGGCGCCAGCCGGCGCGCAGCGCTTGGTTCATGGTGAGGAGGTTGACGGGGCCGGGAGCGTAGACGAGAACGGCGGAAGCAGCGAGAAACGAGAGGTAAAGCCTGAACGACATGACGGGTAGGGCAGGAACAGGAACACGGGCGCCGAAGCCGCGCGGCCGGATAGGCGCGCGGGCGGCGGGGAATCGCATGCCTGCTGGCCGGCACCGCAACTCGTGATTGCGGCCGTGCGTCCCGCTGCGAAGGGGTTGTCGCGGGGAGCGTGCCGGACAACAGGCATGGGGAAAATATATCAAGGGGCCGGATTAAAAGGCTTCCGCATTTCCACACAAACCGACACAAATCCGGAATGTCGTTCAGATAGAATCGCGCTTTTCAGTAGAAGATTCTTCCTGCCATGGCCACACGTGAACGCTCGCCGAAAACGCTCGACAGCCAGGACCGCAAGATCCTGGGTGCACTGCAGAAAAATGCGCGCCTGTCGAACGCCGAACTGGCCGAACAGATCGGCATGTCGACCACCGCGTGCTGGAACCGCACACGGCAACTCGAGGTGGACGGCTACATCGACGGTTATGTGGCGCTCGTCAATCAGCGGAAACTGGGCTATGCGGACATCGTGATCCTCGAAGTCACGCTCGATCGCCACGAGGACGACGCGCTCGCCCGCTTCGGCGAGGAGCTCGCCGCGCTGCCCGAGGTGCTCGAGGCGTATCTGGTGTCGGGCGAGTACGACTACTGGATCAAGGTCGCGGTGGACGGCACGGCCGGCTACGAGCGCTTCCTGCGCGAAAAGCTGTACAAGATTTCGAGCATCCGTCACAGCCGCTCGATGTTTGCACTGCGCTGCATGAAGGACGTGCCGTCGATTCAGGTGTGAGGAAGGCAGGGGTGAGAGGCGGCCGTCGTTGAAACGACGGCGCTAGTGGCTGCGCGTATGCGCGCAGAAAGCCGGCAATCGCGCGGGGGAGAAGCCGCGCGGCGCGATTCGGTACCGCCGCCGGCAACGCGGATGAATCTTCCGTCCGCGATGGTTCAGCCTTCCCACGTGCTGGCTGGATAACGGCTGCCCGCCCGGGCAGCCGTCAGATAAATGCGCGCCGAAGCCGATTCGATACCGCGTCGAGGCGGACTGGCGCCGGCATCGGCGTTAAAGCGACCCCGACACGCTCCCGACACCGGGAGCGCATTCAGCCGGGGCAACGCTTGACGGTTTCCACGTTGTTTGCCGCGCCGGGCGTTGCCGGGTGCCGCGGCCTTGCGGCGCGCATCCGGGCAAGCGGATCAGGACGGCATCGTGCGGCCGGCTGTGGGCCGGTCGTACCGCTCAGCGCGGCAGGCGGGCGTGTGCTTCAGCGATGACTTCGCAGGTCTCGAGGTGGAGTGCCCAAGCTTCTGCAATCAGCTCGCCCATACGTGCGAGCCAGCCAGCGGATTCGGTGGAACGGTCGGAGACATTAGACGTTTGCATGACGAAGCCCCATATAGGTGGCGAGTTAGGGATAACCCTAATCATAGCGAAACACCTCCGCTTTGTGAAATGCGATTTCGTTATATGAGAATTACTGACAATTTGTGTTGCTGCTTCGCAACATGAATATCGGGCGCCCTGGCGTGGCCGTGCTGGCGCGCGACGAGGCCGTGCCGGCACGGCTCGCATGAAACAAGAGAGGGGGGATTCGGGCGCTGCGGAGGATGGCGAAAGCAGGCGCCGGCTTACCGGCCGATCCACCCGAACCGCCACGACAGCCGCCGCGTCGCGGCGAGCAACGCCTGCGCGAGATCGCTGTCCGGCCCGCGCGGGAAGCCGCGCGACGAGCCGATGATCGCGATCACGAGCCGGATGCTGCCGGTGTGATCGAACACGGGCGCGGCGACCGTCCCGATGCCCGGCACCGGCGCGTCGAACGCGAAATCGAGCGCGTCCGCGCGGATCGTCGCGAGCCGCGCCCGGAATGCGTCGTCGGCCGGCGGGGCGATGCGGCCCGCGAGGCGCACGGGCTCGTCGGCGAGCAGGTCGGCCAGCACGTCGTCGGACATCCCGGCCGCGAAAATCCGGCCGATCGCCGTATTGACGAGCGACATCACGGTGCCGACCTGGAGGCTCACGTGCTGCGGTCGCGCCGATTCCTCGAGGCGGATCACCGTCGGGCCGAGCGGCCCGAGCGTCGCGGCCGCCACGCTCATGTCGGTCGCGCCGGCCAGTGCGACGATCTCGGCTTCCGCGTCGCGCGTCGGCGACACGCGCTGCATCGCGATCAGGCCGAGCGCCTGCCCGAGCGGGCCGCCGCCGAAGCAGCCGGCGTCGTCGCGGCTCAGCAGGCCGATCTTCTGCAGGCTGACGAGATGCGGAAAAGCCTTCGCGGCCGGCATGCCGGCCGCCGCCGCGAGATCGCGCAGCGGCAGCGCGCGGCCCGCCGATACCAGCGCGAGCAGCAACTCGCCGGTGCTGTCGAGCGCGTTGATCCCGCGCTGCGCCTTCGCATCGTCGGCCAGCGCGGGCGGCACGCGCGCAGCGGCCGGGGCTGCGCCGGGTGCGGGCGGCGAGGCGTCGTGCGCCTCGCCGAGCGATGCGCTCGCCTGCCGTGCCGCGTCGCGCAGTGCCGCCGCGATCGGGCCGTCCCACGCGACGTCGATCGAGCCCGTCGAACCGATCACCGTCAACGCGAGCTGCAGCGCGCCCGCCGCGTCGAACACCGGCACGCACATCGCGCTGACGCCGGGGCTCGGCAGGTCGACACCGCGCTCGATTCCGCGTGCGCGGATCGCATCGAGTTCGGCCTGCGGCACGCCGGTATCCGGCACGGGCTGCTCGCCGCCTGCAAGCGTGTCGGCCGCGCCGGCCTGGCTGGCGGCCATCGCGCGGAGTTGCGCGGGGTCGCCGAACGCGCGGAACACGCGGCCGGTGGCCGTCGTGTCGAGCGACATCACCGAACCGACATGCAGGTTCACGTGCAGCGGATAACCGCCGTGCTCGATGCGCACGATCGTCGGCCCGAGCGCGCCCGGCACCGACAGCGCGACGCTCAGGCCGACCGCTTCCGCGAGTCGCGCCGCGTGCGGCAGCGTCGCGCGATAGGCCGGCTGGCGCTCGATCGACATCAGCCCGAGCCGCAGCGACAACGGGCCCGGCTCGTAGTTGCCGGTGAGCGCGTCGCGCTTCACGAGCGCGAGCCGCGTCAGGCTGACGAGATAGGTGTGCGCCTGCGCGGTCGACAGGTCGGCCGCCGCGGCCAGCTCGGACAGCCCGAGCGGCTTGCGCCGGCGCGCGAGCGCGTCGAGCAGCCGGCCGCCGACCTCGACACTCTGGATCCCGCGCTGCGCCTTGGGCGGCGCATCGTCTGCGCTGACTTCGTGGTTCTGCACGCGATGATTCTTCCGTTGACGAAACCCCGCATGGTATCCGACGCCATTTGTCGCGCCAGCCCGCAGGTTTACCCGTATTAGACAATAGCAAGCGACTTTGTCATTGACAAATATTCGGCGCAAGAAGATGATCCGCTCACTCCCCTCAACACATGGCTCGCAGCCACGGAACGCAACATGGCCAAAGCATTCGCCTCCCAAGCCGATCTGGAAGAGAAGAAAGTCACCTGGACGAAGCTGTCCGAGAACGCGTACGCGTACACCGCCGAAGGCGACCCGAACTCGGGCGTGATCATCGGCGACGACAGCGTGCTGATCGTCGACACGACCGCGACGCCCGCGATGGCGCAGGACCTGATCGCGAAGATCCGCAGCGTGACCGACAAGCCGATCAAGCACGTCGTGCTGTCGCACTACCACGCGGTGCGCGTGCTCGGCGCGTCCGCGTATTTCGACGAAGGCGCGCAGCACGTGATCGCGAGCCGTGGCACGTACGAGATGATCGTCGAACGCGGCGAGGCCGACATGAAGTCGGAGATCGAGCGTTTCCCGCGCCTGTTCGCCGGTGTCGAGACGGTGCCGGGCCTGACCTGGCCGACGCTCGTGTTCGAACGCGAGATCACGCTGTTCCTCGGCAAGCTCGAGGTGAAGATCATGCACGTCGGCTCGGGCCACACGAAGGGCGATACGATCGTCTGGATCCCGTCGCAGAAAGTGCTGTTCTCGGGCGACCTCGTCGAATACGACGCCGCGTGCTATTGCGGCGATGCACAGCTCGAACAGTGGCCGGCCACGCTCGAGGCGCTGCGCGCGCTGAACGCCGAGAAGCTGGTGCCGGGCCGTGGCCCCGCGCTGCTGAACCCGGCCGACGTGAACAAGGGCCTCGACTACACGAAGGATTTCGTCACGACGTTGCTCGCGCAGGGCCGCAAGGCCGTCGAGCAGAAGCTCGACCTGAAGGCGTCGATGGCGCTCACGCGCGAAGCGATGGACCCGAAGTTCGGCCACGTGTTCATCTACGAGCACTGCCTGCCGTTCGACGTGTCGCGTGCGTTCGACGAAGCGAGCGGCATCACGCATCCGCGCATCTGGACCGCGCAGCGCGACAAGGAAATGTGGGCCGCGCTGCAGGACTGAGCGGCTTGCACAGGCGGGGTGTCCGACAGGGCGCTCCGCCTTTTTTCTGAAGCGGCGACCGGCCGCGGCGTTCCGCCGCCTTGCCGACCGCCGTGATCCGAGCTCACTAGAATGCAGGGCGCACGTACGCCCTGGGAGACGGCTGCGCGCCCGAATCGCGCAGCCTGTTTGGAGAGAGACATGCCCCAATCGCTTCATGCCGAAGCGACGCTCGCGCACGCGAGCGCTTCGGCTTCCGCATCCGCCGCCACGGACGACGCGCTGCTGTTCCGCACGATCGCATGGCGGATCGTGCCGTTCCTGTTCCTCTGCTACGTCGTATCGTTCCTCGACCGCATCAACATCGGCTTCGCGCAGTTGCAGATGAAGCACGATCTCGGCTTCAGCGACGCGATGTACGGCCTCGGCGCCGCGGTCTTCTACGTCGGCTACGTGTTCTGCGAAGTGCCGAGCAACATGCTGCTCGCGCGTTTCGGCGCGCGCCGCACCTTCACGCGGATCATGCTGCTGTGGGGCATCGCGTCGACCGGGATGATGTTCGTGTCGCAGCCGTCGCATTTCTATGTGCTGCGGTTCCTGCTCGGCGTGTTCGAAGCGGGCTTCTTTCCCGGCATCGTGCTGTACCTCACTTACTGGTTCCCCGCGAACCGGCGCGCGGCCGCGATCTCGGTGTTCTTCGCGGGCGTCGCGGTGGCCGGCGTGCTCGGCGGCCTGATGTCGGGCTGGATCATGCGCGACATGGGTGGCGTGCTCGGCCTGCACGGCTGGCAGTGGATGTTCGCGATCGAAGGCGCGCCGGCGATCCTGCTCGCGTTCGCCGCGTTTACGTTCCTGGTCGACCGGCCGCAGGATGCCGCGTGGCTCACGGCCGATGAAAAGGCGCGGGTCGCCGCGCTGTGCGCCGACGGCCGCGGCCACGGCCACGCGCACGACGGGCGCAGCCTCGTGGCCGCGCTCGCCAATCCGCGCGTGTACCTGTTCGCGTTCATCTATTTCTCGCTGACCTGCGCGTCGCTGACGCTCAACTTCTGGATGCCGCTGATGATCCGCGATTTCGGCGTGACCGACGTCGTGGCCGTGAGCCTGTACACGGTCGTGCCGAACGCGGTCGGCGCGGTGGGGCTGGTCCTGATCGCGCGCCGTTCGGACCGGACCGGCGAGCGCCGCAAGCACTTCGCGTGCTGCACGATCGGCGGCGGGATCGCGCTCGCCGCGCTGACGCTGCACCTGCACAGCTTCGCGGCGATGCTCGCGTGCCTGTCGATCGCGGCGACGCTGATCTTCGCCGCGCTGCCGATCTTCTGGGCCGTGCCGACCCGCTACCTGTCGGGCAACGCGGCCGCGGCCGGGATCGCGCTGATCAGCAGCATCGGGATCACGAGCGGCATCGTCAGCCCGTGGGTGATCGGGATGATCCGCACGCGCACCGGCAGCATGGATCTCGCCGTGTATCTGCTGGCCGCGTTGCTGGTGGCGAGCGGCGTCGCGCTGATGCTCGGCGTGAAGGGCGAAGCCGCGCCGCGCGACTGAACGCGCAACGGCCGGTTGCCGCGCGCGGGCGGCGGCGACCGGCGCCCCATGTTCGCCCCGCACCCGAATCCATCGAGGAGACGATCGATGTCAGCCCCTCTTCAAGCCGACGCCGCGCGTGCCGTCGCGTCCGGCGCCGCCGCACCGGACGACGACGCGCTGTACCGGCGCATCGGCATGCGGATCGTGCCGTTCCTGTTCATCTGCTACATCGTGTCGATTCTCGATCGCAGCAACATCGGCTTCGCGCAGTTGCAGATGCGGCAGGATCTTGGCCTGACCGACGCGATGTACAGCCTCGGCGCCGTGCTGTTCTTCGTCGGTTACGTGCTGTTCGAGGTGCCGAGCAACGCGTTGCTGCGCCGCTTCGGTGCGCGCCGCACGTTCGCGCGGATCATGTGCCTGTGGGGCGCGGTGTCGGTCGCGATGATCACCGTCGACAGCGCGAAGCACTTCTACGTGCTGCGCTTCCTGCTCGGGGTGTTCGAGGCCGGGTTCTTTCCGGGCGTGGTGTTCTACCTGACGTACTGGTATCCGGCGCGGCGGCGCGCGTCGGTGCTGTCGATCTTCTACGCGGGTGTCGCGGTGGCGGGGATGGTCGGCGGGCTGCTGTCGGGCTGGCTGATGCGCGGGATGTCGGGCGTGCTCGGGCTGCACGGCTGGCAATGGATGTTCGCGATCGAGGGCGCGCCCGCGATCCTGCTCGGCGTGATCGCGTGGTTCTGGCTGTGCGATCGTCCCGAGCAGGCGCGCTGGCTGTCCGACGCCGATCGCCAGCGGCTTGCGGCCGACCTGGCCGCCGACCGCGCCGGTGTCGCTGGTGCCGCCGATGCCACCGGTGCCGATACGCCGGCGCCGCATTCGCTGCGGCAGGTGCTGGCCGAACCGCGCACGTACCTGTTCGCGTTCATCTATTTCTCGCTGACCACCGCGCTCCTGATGCTGCTGTTCTGGATGCCGCTGATGATCCGCGAATTCGGCATCCACGACGTCGTGCAGATCAGCCTGTTGTCGGTCGTGCCGAACGCGATCGGCGCGGCCGGCCTGATCGCGATCGCGCGGCGTTCCGACCGCAAGCGCGAGCGGCGCCGGCACTTCGCGGCATGCGCGTTCGGCGGCGCGGTGGCGCTGGCGCTGCTGACGCTGCACCTGCCGAGCATCGTCGCGATGATGGCGCTGCTGTCGGTCGCGGTGATGCTGATCTTCGCCGCGCATCCGGTGTTCTGGGCCGTGCCGTCCGCGTATTTCTCCGGCGCGGGCGCGGCCGGCGGGATTGCGCTGATCAGCAGCATCGGCGTGTCGAGCGGCATGATCACTCCCTGGCTCGTCGGGCTGATCCGCACGCGAACCGGCAGCATGGATCCGGCGATGCTGATGATCGCCGCACTGTTGGCCGCGTGCGCGGTCGCGATGCTGCTGGGGGTGCGGGCGGTGCCGCGTGCGGAGGCGGCGTGACGCCGGCGGCTGCGGTGCGATTCAGTGGAAGGACAGAAACAGCCCGGGCAGGACGAGCAGGCCGTGCAGCACCAGCGCACCGTAGATCACGCCGCCGCGCGCCTGCAGGTCGATCGACAGGCAGGCGATCGCCGCGATGACGCCGAGGGCCGAGAGGCCTGCCGCCCAGAACAGCGCGGTAATCAGCACACGAACGCCGGTGTACGGATCGTCCATCGAACTGGCGAACACGTAGCCGATCAGAAGCGCCAGCAACTCGACGAGCGCGACGACGAGCAGACCTGTCGCGATTCGTGCGGTTCGTTTGGCATTGTCCATGGCAAGTCGTGGTGAGTAGAGCAAGGGGCGCAAGTCTACACGATCGGTTTCGAACCAGTCGAGCAACGGGGGCCGGGAAACCGGGCGGCGGACGCGGCGCGGATGTCGCACGGCGCGACGTCGAGTCGTCGCGCCGTCGCGTCGGCTACGCCCGATACACCTCGATCCGGTTGCGGCCGCGTTCCTTCGCGAGATAGAGCGCCTTGTCGGCGCGTGACAGCGGCTGGTACGCGCCGAAGTCCGACGCCCGCATTGCGTCGATGCCGATGCTGACGGTCAGCGTGACCTGCTGGTCCTCGTGCATCAGCCGCGCCGCTATCGCGCGTTGCTGCACGCGCTGCGCGAATGCCAGCGCGGTGTCGAGATCCGCCTTCGGCAGCACGACCGCGAATTCCTCGCCGCCGACCCGGCCGACGATCCCGTCGGGCCCGGTTTCCGCGAGCAGCAGCCGCGCGAAATGCCGGAGCGCGCGATCGCCGACCGGGTGGCCCCAGCGGTCGTTCAGCGCCTTGAAGTGATCGAGATCGAGCATGAGCACCGCGGCGGCCAGGCCGGTCGTGCGCACGTTGCGCAGCGCGGCTTCGCTTTGCCGCATGAACGCGTGGCGGTTCGACAGTTGCGTCAGGTGATCGGTCGTGGCCATCCGGTGCAGCTCGGCCTCGATGTGCTTGCGGTCGGTCGCGTCGGTGATGAAGCCGTGCCACACGGTGCCGCCGTCGGCCGTGCGCTGCGGGCGCGCATCGCCTTCGCGCCAGCGCAGGCCCTGGCCCGGCAGCAGCACGCGATATTCGAGGCGCCACGGGGTCAGCCGCACCGACGAGTCGTGCAGCGACAGCCGGTAGGCGACCAGGTCGGCCGGATGAATCCGCGTCTCGACCGCCTCCGCACTGTGGGCGACCTGCTCGGGCGTCAGTTCATAGATGTCGCTGACACCCGCGCTCGCGTAGGTAAAGAAGCGGTGCCCGTCGGCCGTTTGCCGCAGCTGGAACACGAGCCCGGGAACCTGGTCGGTGAGATCCGTGACGAGCGCGGCCGAGTCGCGCAACCGCGTGGCGAGCTCGCGCAGCGCGGTGATGTCCGTGGTCGTGCCGACCATCCGGAGCGCGCGGCCGTAGGCGTCGCGGGTGATCACCTTGCCGCGGCTGCAGATCCATTTGTAGGTGCCGTCCTTGCAACGGATGCGGTGCTCGACCGCGTAGCGGTCGGTGCGGCGCTCGAAGTGCGCGAGCATCGCGGCTTTCACGTCGTCGACGTCGTCCGGATGCAGCCGTTCGTACGCATCCTCGATCCGGGTGCCGAGCTCGTGCGGCGCGTAGCCGAGCAATGCCTTCCAGGCCGGCGAGTAATGGATCTCGCCGGTTTCCACGTTGCGATCCCACACACCGGTGCCGCTTTCGGTGAGCGCGAGCGTGGTCAGCGTGCTGTGTTCCTCGACGACGCCGAGCCGGTCGCGCAACGCGGCGGCTTCGGTCGCGCGGCAAAGCGCGCTGGCCGCCAGCGTGGCGAGGTCGCGGAGCAGCGTGCGTTGCGTGGCGTCGAGCGTGCGTTGCGCTTCGTCGACGATGCACAGCATGCCCAGCGTCGCGCCATCGGGCGCGGCCAGTTCGCAGGCCGCGACGATCCCCGGCGCGCGAGGCGGGCCGCCGTCGCGTTGCCCGTTCGCATTCGCATTCGCGTTCGTGTCGTCCGGCACGAACCTCGCATCGGCGGCCGGGTCCGGCTCGACCCGGGGTGGCAAGCCATCGGCGAAAAGGGGATCGGGCAGCGCGCCGTCGACGGCGAGCACGCGTGGCGCATCGGCATCCGCGTGCGCAATGAACGCGCCGGCGGCACCGAAATGCGCCCGCGCGACACGACAGACGGTGGCCAGTTCCGGCACGGGCGGGAGCGCGGGCGGAAGGTTGGCCGAACCGCGCGCGGAGGCCGGCGCGTCGCCGGTCTCGGTGATGAACATACGGACCCGCTTGGTCGAGTTTGCAACGGACGATTGCCCTCGTGATCGGACGAATGCCGGTCGGACGAGGCCGCTTGGGGACTGCAATCGCAGAGCTTACTGTTGCGCGGAATGCGTGGCAAGCGAACCGGAATCGTCTGTCGGTATGCGCGATTTGCGCCGATCGGGAACGAATCCGGTGCATGTTTCGGCAGACGAATCCACCGATCGGCACGTGCCGGGAAACGTGCCGCGGACCCCGGGACGATCGGCAGCGATTCGCTGCCTGTCACCGGGTTCCGCGGCGCGTCCCGGAGGGCGCCGCGCTTGCTGCCTTCGACCTGCGGGACGTCGGGCGGTCAGCGTGCCGTCGCGTAGCGCGGCGCGGGCGTATCGGCCGACAGGTGCGGGGCCATCGTGCGGCGCGCGGCCTCGTAGGCGTCCCATTCGTCACCCGCATGCAGCGACGGGATCGTCACGAGTTCGCCGCGCTCGAAGCCGACCAGCGCCGCGTCGACCAGGTCGGACGCCGACATCACGATTTCCTTCGGCAGATGCTCGAGCGGCAGGCCGGCCGTCTGCCAGAAATCGGTGGCGGTCGCGCCGGGCAGCACGGCCTGCACCTGCACGCCCTTGTCGGCGAGTTCGTGGTGCAGCGACTGGCTGAACGCGAGCACGAACGCCTTCGTGCCGCCGTACACGCCGTTCAGCGTTTCCGGCGAGATCGCGACGATCGACGAAATATTGATCACCGCACCGCGGCCGCGGGCGACGAAGCCGGGCACCGCCGCGTAGGTGAGGCGCGTGAGCGACGTCACGTTCAGGTCGATCATCCGGGTCATCGCGTCGACGTCGCTGTCGAGCAGCGGCGCGTGCGTGCCGACGCCCGCATTGTTCACGAGCAGCGTGATGCTCGCATCCTGCTTCAGCTTCGCCTCGACAGCGGCGAGGGCCGTGCGGTCGTTGAGGTCGGCGTCGACGATCTCGACGCTGCGCTGCGTGTCGTTCGTGATGCGATCGGCGAGGGCGGCCAGCCGGTCGCGGTTGCGGGCGACCAGGATCAGGTCGTAACCGCGGCGCGCGAGGCGGTCCGCGTAGACGGCACCGATGCCCGACGAGGCGCCGGTAATGAGGGCGGTACCGCGATGTGCTTGCGTCATGATGTGCTCCGTTTCGATGGGATTGGCCGGATGGCGTGAAGCCATTCTGGCCGTGAATCGCTGTGACACAAATGACGTAGATGGGTATGATTCAGGACATCGGGCCAATTCACTGGCCGGGGAAGGGAGAACGCACATGCACCGCATCGGCTTTCTGATCAGCGACGGCTTCCAGATCATGGCGCTCGCCGCGCAGTCGGTGTTCGAGTACGCGAACATGGGCATGAGCGAGCCGTTCTACGTGATGGGCAACTATTCGGTCGACGGTGGCGACGTGCGCTCGTCGCTCGGGCTGCCGGTCGCCACGCACGCGCTGCGCGGGCAGCTTGCCGTCGATACGTGGATCGTCGCGGGCGTCAACGATCCGGTCGCGTCGCCGGCGCCGCCCGGCGTCGTCGCGTTCCTGCGCCGCGCCAACGCGCGCGCGCGGCGGATCGCCGGCATCTGCACGGGCGCGTTCGTGCTGGCCGAGGCCGGGCTGCTCGCGCAGCGCCGCGCGACGACGCACTGGGCGTTCGGCCGCGACCTCCAGCGGGACTACCCGGAGATTCGCGTCGAGGAAGACCGGATCTACATCGTCGACGGCCCGATCTGGACGTCGGCCGGGATGACGGCCGGCCTCGACCTCGCGCTCGCGATGGTGGAAAAGGACCTGGGCGCGGATGCCGCCCGGTCGGTCGCGCACAAGCTCGTGATGCACCAGCGGCGGGCCGGCGGCCAGTCGCAGCATTCGGAAATGCTGGATCTCGCGCCGAAATCCGACCGGATCCAGAACGCGCTGAACTACGCGCGGCAGCATCTCGGCCGCGCGCTGACCGTCGAGGATCTCGCCGAAGCGGTGCACCTGAGCCCGCGCCAGTTCAGCCGCGTGTTCACGCTCGAGACGGGGCAGTCGCCCGCGAAGGCGATCGAGCGGCTGCGGCTGGAGTCCGCGCGGCTGATGATCGAGCAGAGCCGCCATTCGCTCGACGTGATTGCGAAGGAAAACGGCTTTCGCGACCGGCGGCACATGCGCGAGGCGTTCGTGCGCGGGTTCGGCGTGCCGCCGCAGGCGGTGCGGCGCGACGCGCGGTCGGATGAGCGGTCGGGCGAGCGGGAGGCGGGCTGACGCGTGTGCGCGAGCCGCTCTGCGCGCGCCGGAAAAATCGCGCAGAATCTCGTCGACCCGCTTCGCGAGGAGACCCGATGCACACCGCCCCGTTCGACATTGCGATTCCCGATCACGCGCTCGATGACCTGCGCCGGCGCCTGCGCGCCATGCGCGCACCGGCGCTGACCCCCGCAGCGCCATGGCAGCAGGGCGTCGACGGCGCCTGGTTGCGCGAGCTGACCGCGTACTGGGCCGAACGCTACGACTGGCGTGCGGCGGAGTGTGCGCTGAACCGGCTGCCGCAGTTCGTCGCAGACGCAGGCGGGCAGCGCGTGCATTTCATCCATCGACGCGGCGTCGGGCCGAGGCCTTATCCTCTCGTCATCACGCACGGCTGGCCCGGCTCCGTCTTCGAATTCGACGCGCTGATCGATCGCCTCTGCGACCCGGCGGCGTTCGGCGGCGATCCGGACGACGCGTTCGACGTCGTCGTGCCGTCGCTGCCCGGTTTCCTGTTCTCGCCGGCGCCCGCCGCACCCGGCATGTCCGCGTTTCAGGTTGCCGACCGCTGGGCGGCACTGATGTCCGGTCTCGGATACCGACGCTTCGGCGCGCAAGGCGGCGATCTCGGCGCAGGCGTGTCGATTGCGCTGGGCGCGCGGCATGCCGACGTGGTGGACGGCCTCCATCTGAACTTCCTGCCCGGCAGCTACGAGCCGCCGACCGACGCGGCCTTGCCGCTGACCGACGAGGAACGCGCGTTCGTGACGCAGCGTGGCGAGTGGGCCGCGCTGGAAGGCGGATACGCGCATGTCCACATGACGAAGCCGCAGACGCTCGCCGTCGCGCTCAACGATTCGCCGGCCGGGCTGGCCGCGTGGATCGCCGAGAAATTCCGCACGTGGAGCGATTGCGACGGCGACCTGGCGCGGCGGTTTTCGTACGACACGCTGCTGACCGGCATCTCGTTGTACTGGTTCACCGGCTGCATCGGCTCGTCGATGCAGATGTATTGGGAAAACCGGCTGCAGCCCATGCGCTTCGCGGCCGGGCAGCGCGTGGCGGTGCCCGTCGCGTTTGCGCGTTTTCCGAAGGAAATCGGCCGCCCGCCGCGCAGCTGGCTCGAACGGGTGTTCGACGTCGTGCAGTGGACCGACATGCCGAGCGGCGGCCATTTTGCCGCGATGGAGGAGCCGGATCTGCTGGCCGACGATGTCCGGCGGTTTTTCCGGCGGTTTCGGTAATGCGCGGGCAGGCCGGGGACGTTGGCGAAGCGCGCCGGCTGCCACCCGCACATCGGCGCGAGCCGGCACCACACGCATCGCGACGCGGCGATGCCGCCAGTCTTAGCGCGTGACGAACGGCGCCGCGTCGCCCGGCACCGTGCGCGCATGCTTGCGCTGGCGCAGCAGCGCGACGCGGCAGTTCTCGCGCGCGGTTTCGCGGCCTTCGTCGTCGAGCAGCACCAGATCGCCGCGCATCACGTTCAGCGTGATCACGTCCTCGCCCGGCGCGCCGAGCGTTTCCGGCGTATGCACCGAGCCGGCCGGTTCGAGCACCGTCGAGCCGGCGTGCGCGATCCAGTCGTATTCGAGGTAGCGCCACGCCCCCTGCAGCGTATGGACGAATACCTCGCCGTCGTGGCGATGGCGCGGCAGCGTGCCGCCGGCCGGCATCCTCAGCAGCGCGGTGAGCGTGTCCTCGGCCGCGTTGATGTGCAGGTACTTGATTGCGAGGCCGGGCAGGTCGGCGCTCATCGGCAGCCACGGCAGCGCGTCGCCGGGCAGGCACGAGATCGGCGGCAGGTCGGTGGAGAGCGGAGCGGACGGCTGCGTCATGGCGGGAAGCGGAGCGGAAATGGGGAGCCCGCATTATCGCAGAGCCGGCCTGCGCGGCCGAACGCGACGTTTCGCATCGGCTCGAGCGCAGGCGAAGGGACGATCCTTACAGGATGAAATATGCAGCTAAACTGTACAGTTTGACTGTACATCTGCTATCTTGAATTCATGAATCCGCCATTACCTCCCTCCGACGCGCTCCCACTGGCCGGCCTCGCCGGCGAACTCCGCATCTCGGTCGGCAAGCTGATGCGGCGGATGCGGGAGCAGATCCACCCGAACGACCTCACGTCATCGCAGAAGTCGGTGCTGTTGCGGCTCGATCGCGACGGCCCCGCGACCGTATCGGCCCTGGCGCGCGCCGAAAGCGTGCGCCCGCAGTCGATGCGCGTGACGGTCGCGACGCTCGAGGCGCTGGGCGCCGTCAGCGGCGAGCCCGATCCGTCCGATGGCCGGCAGACGCTGATCGCGGTCACGCCCGGTTTCCGCAAGGTGCTGCAGGCCAACCGCGCGGCCAAGGACGACTGGCTGTTCCGCGCGCTGCACGCGCAACTGTCCACGGCCGAGCGGGCCGAGCTCGCGTCCGCCGTGAAGCTGCTGCAGCGGCTCGCCGAATTCCAGGAAACGCCGCGCCCTTGAACCGCATCCGCCCGCTTGCCGAAAGGACAACCCGAACATGAACCTCCCGCATCTCGTCGCGTACTTCTTCGGCGGCGCGTTTCTCGCAAACGTCGTGCCGCACCTCGTCAGCGGATTGCGCGGCGAGCCGTTCCAGACCCCGTTCGCGAATCCGCCCGGGCGCGGGTTGTCGTCGTCCACCGTGAATGTCGTGTGGGGCGTCGCGAACCTCGTGATGGCTTATGTGCTGGTGTGCCGAGTGGGCGATTTCGACCTCCGGGTCACGGCCGATGCCGCGGCGTTCGGCCTCGGCATCCTCGCGCTCGGCCTGTTTCTCGCGCGCCACTTCGGCGAACTGCACGGCGGCAACGAGCCCGACCGGGAGCGGCCATGAGCGTGCCGGCGGCGGGCGTGTTCCGTTCGCTTCGCAGTTTCAACTACCGTGTGTGGGCGATCGGTTCGCTGGTGTCGAACATCGGTACGTGGGTCCAGCGCACCGCGCAGGACTGGCTCGTCCTTACGCAGCTCACGCATCACGACGCATCGGCCGTCGGCACGGTGATGGCGTTGCAGTTCGGGCCGCAGTTGCTGCTGTTGCCGTGGACCGGCTACGCGGCCGACCGCTTCGACCAGCGCAAGCTGCTGATGGTGACGCAGGCGCTGATGGGCGTGCTGGCGCTGGTGCTCGGCGCGCTGACGGTCACGGGTGTCGCGCGGCTCGAGCATGTCTACGTGTTCGCGTTCCTGTTCGGCTGCGCGGCGGCGTTCGAC
The DNA here is from genome assembly GCF_019425585.1 of Burkholderia sp. COPS. NCBI lineage: Bacteria > Pseudomonadati > Pseudomonadota > Betaproteobacteria > Burkholderiales > Burkholderiaceae > Burkholderia > Burkholderia sp. COPS. Next base: position 222,413 of record NZ_WIXR01000017.1, read on the forward strand.
GCGCCCGTGCGACAGACCTTCGTCGCCGAACTGGTCGGAGATCGCGAACTCGCGAACGCGGTCGCGCTCAATTCGACGTCGTTCAACGCCGCGCGGATGATCGGCCCGGCGGCAGCGGGTTTCATGATCGCGTCGGTCGGCACGGGCTGGGCGTTTGTCGCCAACGGGCTCAGCTTCTTCGCGGTGCTGGTGTCGCTGTTGCTGCTCCGCGAGGACGAACTGCGCGCGAACCTGCGGGCGGGTCGCTCGCGCGGCGGCCTGCTCGACGGGTTCCGCTACGTGTGGCGGCGCGACGACCTGAAGGCGATCCTTTTGATGCTGTTCCTGATCGGCACGTTCGGGCTCAACTTCCAGTTGTTCATCTCGACGATGGCGGCCAGCGTGTTCCACGTCGATGCGCGCGGGTTCGGCGTGCTGTCGTCGATGATGGCGGTCGGCACGGTGTCGGGCGCGCTGCTCGCCGCGCGCCGCGAGCAGCCGCGCTTCCGGCATCTGTGGTTCGGCGCGGCGCTGTTCGGGCTCGGCTGCACGCTCGCCGCGCTGGCGCCGGGCTATTGGCTGTTCGCCGCCGCGCTGGTGCTGACCGGGATCGCCGCGATCACCTTCATGAACTCGACCAACAGCCTGATGCAGTTGTCCACCGAGCCGGCGATGCGCGGCCGCGTGATGGCGCTGCGCCTCGCGGTCGCGCTCGGCGGCACGCCGATCGGCGCGCCGGTGGCCGGCTGGGTCGCGAACCATCTCGGCCCGCGCTGGGCGCTCGGCGTCGGTGCGATGTCCGGTTTTGGCGCCGCGTTGGTCGCGACGCATTTCGTGAAGCGCAGCCGCGCGCAAGCGCAAGCCGACCGCGCGCGCGACCGGTTCGACGGCGTGTGACCGGGGCGACCGGGCGGGGCGCTGGTGCCGCCGCCGCGCTTGTCGGTCCCTTCATCGCCGGCACGCTGCCGCACGACGGGCGGCCGGGAGCCCGGTCCTTTGCGTGAGTCGCCTACGCCGCCGGCCGTGCCGTCGCCGCGTGCGCGGCTTCCAGACACGACTGGAACAGCAGCGCGGCCCGCGACGGCCGCGGCGAGCGCCGCAGCAGGCTCACGAACCGGCACCGGTAATTGAACCGGTGCGGCGCGATCGGCTGCATCAGCCCCTTGTTTTCAAAACTTTCCGCGTAATGGTCGGGCAGGAAGCCCAGGTAGCGGCCGGACAGGATCAGCGTCGCGATCGACTCCTGATCCGACGCGGTCGCGCTGCGCGTGAGCTTCGCGCGGTGGCTCAGCTCCATGTTCGGCGAATGGAAGCCGAGCCCCGCGAATGCATGGTTGCGGATCGTCGTCCACGTGAGCTTGCCGTGCGGCGCGTCGTAAAGCGGATGCTGGCGGCCGCAGTACAGCAGCATCCGTTCGTCGAACAGCTCCGAATACACGAGGCTGCCGGAGTTGCGGTGCGCGGGAATGATCCCGACCTGGTAGCTGCCGTCGATGATCCCGCGCTCGACCTCGTTGATCGACGCGACGTGCAGGTTCAGCGCGACGTCGGGCGCTTCGTCGGCGAACTGGCGGATCGCGTCGCCGAGGCGAGCGTTCGCGTTGGTGGCCGTCTTGTCGAACACCGCGACATTCAATTCGCCGCCCATCCGGTCGTGAATGCCGTCTATCCTGCTTCTAAACGCTTCCATCGACGCGAGCAGCCGCAGTGTCTCCTCGTACACGGTCTGCCCCTCGGGCGTCAGCGTGAAGCCCGCGCGGCCGCGCCGGCACAGCACGAGGCCGACGCGCGTTTCCAGGTCCTTCACGTGCCGGCTGATCGTCGAGATGCCGATATTCAGTTCCAGTTCGGCCGCCGCCATCCCGCCGCACTGCACGACGCCCTTGAAGACCCGCAGCAGGCGGAGATCCATGTCGCTGAGCTGCCCGAGCAGCGCGCGGCTCTTCGGTTTCTTTGCTTGCATAGTTGCGCAAGTGAACATTGATATTGCGATATTGAAGAGACTAATTGGCCTCCCGACAATGCGCAACATCATCACAAGAAGGAGGGGCGCGCCGCGCCGACCGACATGACCGACATCACCACCGCCGCGCAGCAGGACGACACGACCATCCGCACCGACGCCGCGTGGCTCGACGCGCACTGGATGCCGTTCACGGCCAACCGCCAGTTCAAGGCCGACCCGCGCATGATCGTGTCGGGCAAGGGCGCGTATTACACGGACGCCGAAGGCCGCAAGATCTTCGACGGCCTGTCGGGCCTCTGGTGCACGGGCCTCGGCCACGGCCGCACGGAAATCGTCGAAGCCGTGAGCCGCCAGGTCGCGCAGCTCGACTACGCGCCGGCGTTCCAGTTCGGCCATCCGAAATCGTTCGAGCTCGCCAACAAGATCAAGGAACTGACGCCGGCCGGCCTCGACTACGTGTTCTTCACGGGGTCGGGCTCGGAAGCGGCCGACACCTCGCTGAAGCTGGCCCGCGCGTACTGGCGCGCGAAGGGCAAGGGCACGAAGACGCGCCTGATCGGCCGCGAGAAGGGTTATCACGGCGTGAACTTCGGCGGTATCTCGGTCGGCGGGATCGGGCCGAACCGCAAGCTGTTCGGCCAGGGGATCGACGCCGACTTCCTGCCGCACACGCAACTCGCCGAAAACAAGTTCTCGCGCGGGATGCCCGAGCACGGCGCCGAGCTGGCCGACCGCCTGCTCGACCTGATCGCGCTGCACGACGCGTCGAACATCGCGGCCGTGATCGTCGAGCCGTTCTCCGGTTCGGCGGGCGTGGTCGTGCCGCCGAAGGGTTATCTGAAGCGCCTGCGCGACATCTGCACCGCGCACGACATCCTGCTGATTTTCGACGAAGTCATCACGGGCTTCGGCCGTGCCGGCGCGATGACGGGCGCCGACGCATTCGGCGTGGTGCCGGACATCCTGAACTTCGCGAAGCAGGTGACGAACGGCGTGCAGCCGCTCGGCGGCGTGGTCGCGACGAAGGAAATCTACGACACGTTCATGGCCGCGGGCGGCCCCGAGTACATGCTCGAGTTCCCGCACGGCTACACGTATTCGGCGCATCCGGTCGCGTGCGCGGCCGGTGTCGCGGCGCTCGACCTGCTGGTGAAGGAAGACGCGGTGGCCCGCGTGCGCGATCTCGCGCCGCATTTCGAGGCGGCCGTGCACGGGCTGAAGGGCCAGCGCCATATCGCGGACATCCGCAACTACGGGCTGGCTGCCGGCCTGACGATCGCGGCACTGCCGGGCGAGCCGGCACGGCGCCCGTACGAGATCGCGATGCGCTGCTGGGCGAAGGGCTTCTACGTGCGCTACGGCGGCGACACGATCCAGCTGGCGCCCCCGTTCATCTCGGAGAAGCGCGAGATCGACAACCTGGTCAACGCGCTGTCCGACGCACTGAACGAAGTGGACTGAGCCGCGGCGCGCACCGACCGACAACCGAATTCACGAAAGAGCCTCAACGATGAAACACGACAGCAATGTGACCTCCACCGTCGGCCACCTGATCGACGGCAAGCGCGTCGACGGCGGCAGCCGCGTCCAGCCGGTGTTCGACCCGGCGACCGGCGAATCGCACAAGAGCGTCGCGCTCGCCGACAAGCTGACCGTCGAAGCCGCGATCGCGTCCGCGCAGGCGGCGTTCCCGGCCTGGCGCAACACGCCGCCGCTGAAGCGCGCCCGCGTGATGAGCCGCTTCAAGACGCTGCTCGAGGAACACGCCGACGAGCTGTGCGCGCTGATCACGGCCGAGCACGGCAAGGTGCTCGCCGATGCGATGGGCGAACTGCAGCGCGGGATCGAGAACGTCGAATACGCGACCTACGTGCCCGAGCTGCTGAAGGGCGAGCACAGCAAGAACGTCGGCCCCGCGATCGATTCGTGGAGCGAGTTCCAGGCGCTCGGCGTCGCGGCCGGCATCACGCCGTTCAACTTCCCGGTGATGGTGCCGCTGTGGATGTGGCCGATGGCCGTCGCGTGCGGCAACACGTTCGTGCTGAAGCCGTCCGAGCGCACGCCGTCGTCGACGCTGCGCATGGCCGAGCTCGCGCTCGAAGCGGGCCTGCCGCCGGGCGTGCTGAATGTCGTGAACGGCGACAAGGAAGCGGTCGACACGCTGCTGACCGACCCGCGCGTGAAGGCCGTGAGCTTCGTCGGCTCGACGCCGATCGCCGAATACATCTATTCGACCGGCTGCGCGCACGGCAAGCGCGTGCAGGCGCTCGGCGGCGCGAAGAACTTCGCGGTCGTGATGCCGGACGCCGACATCGGCAACGCGGTGAACGCGCTGATGGGCGCCGCGTACGGGTCGTGCGGCGAACGCTGCATGGCGATTCCGCTGGTCGTCGCGATCGGCGACGAGACGGGCGACAAGGTGGTGGCGGGCCTGAAGGCCGAGATCGAGAAGATGAAGGTCGGCCCGGGCAACGGCGCGGGCGTCGACATGGGCCCGCTCGTCACGCAGCAGCATTTCGAGAAGGTGACGGGCTTCGTCGACGCCGGCGTGGCGGCAGGCGCGACGCTCGTCGTCGACGGCCGCGGCGTGAAGGTCGACGGCCACGACGGCGGTTATTACCTCGGCCCGTGCCTGTTCGACAACGTGAAGCCCGGCATGCCGATCTACCAGCACGAGATCTTCGGGCCCGTGCTCGGCGTGATCCGCCTGAAGTCGCTCGACGAGGCGATGGCGCTGATCGACGCGCACGAGTACGGCAACGGCACGTGCCTGTTCACGCGCGACGGCGAGGCCGCGCGCTACTTCAGCGACAACATCCAGATCGGCATGGTCGGCATCAACGTGCCGCTGCCGGTGCCGGTTGCCTACCACTCGTTCGGCGGCTGGAAGCGTTCGCTGTTCGGCGACCTGCATGCGTATGGCCCGGACGCCGTGCGTTTCTACACGAAGCGCAAGACGATCACGCAGCGCTGGCCGTCGGCCGGCGTGCGCGAAGGAACGGTGTTCAGCTTCCCGTCGAACCGCTGATGCGCTACCCGGCCGCATGAACCGGCCGCCTGCGGGCGGACGGTGCAACGCGGCCGGCGCGATCGCGAGCAGGCCCGCCCGGATCGACGATCCGGGCGGGCTTTTTTACGTCCGCGCGGCGGAACGACGCTTACGGTGCAACCACGTGCCACATGTCCTTGAAGTTGTCGCCGTTGCGGTCGCCCTGTTTCATGTCCTTCGAGAAGAAGTACAGCGGCTTGCCCTTGTATGCCCATTGCGGGCTGCCGTCGTCGCGCTTGACGATCGTGTAGGGCCCGACCGGAACGTCGGTCGCGCTGGCCTTGTAGGGCGGCCAGAAGGATTCGCACTGGCCCGTGCACGCGCTGGTGCCGGCGTTGGCCTTGTCCTTGTCGAACGTGTAGACGGTCATCCCGTTCGCGGCGACGAGCGAACCGTTTTCGACTTTCGTGATCGAGCCTTGAGCCGACGCCGATGCGGATGCAATGGCGAGCAGGGCGGAGCTGACGAGCAGCGCGGCTTTCATGAGGGCCTCCTGTAATCCGGTGGGCGGCCGCGATCGTGCACGGGCGAGCGTGCGCCGGGATCGCGATGAATGGTGCCGGAGCGCGGCGCCGTCGCCGGTGCGAGCGACGCAGGGTCGAATGGCGACAAACGGAGCGCTCCATTCACGATAGGCGGTTTTTGGCGGGGCTGCGAGAACATCGGGGGCGTATCGGCGGGCATATCGGGGGCGTATCGGGGGGCGTATCGGTATCGGCCGCCCGTCTGCGTCACGCAACGGGCCGTGATCGCCGCCGCGCGTCGCGCTGGTATTCGACATCCGTCCCCGAGTGCGCGTCGCGCCCGCCCATGGATCAGCGTTTCGAGCGATTGGTCAGCGCGACGCCCGCGATCACGAGCGCACCGCCCGCCAGCATCGACGGCGACAACGGCTCGCCGAGCAGCGCGACCGACAGCAGCACGCCGAACACGGGTACCAGGTTGGTGAACACGGCCGCGCGGGCCGGCCCGAGTTCGCGGATGCCCTGCGAATACCAGACGAACGCGACCACCGTGCCGATCGCGCCGAGATAGAGCATCGACGCGACGGCCTGCCACGTCAGCGGCGTGCCGCTGCCGGCGGGCGAGCCGAACAGGTGCGCGACGACCAGCAGCGCGAGGCCCCACAGAGCCGCATACGTCGTCGCCGCCAGCGGCGACAGCCCGTCGAGCGCGCGCCGGCCGATCACGGTATAGGCGGCCCAGCTCAGCACCGCGCACAGCATGAAGCGTTCGCCGGCACCGAACGTGTTGCCGAGATCGGTCAGCACCCGCAGCCATTCGCCGCGGCTGATCACGACCAGCGCGCCGCACAGCGCGACCGCGATGCCGGCCCAGCGCGACAGCGACAGGCGTTCCCCGCGCACGACGATCGACAGCAGCACGGCGGTGGCGACCGGGTTCAACGCGACGAACAGCGCGGTGCGGCCCGCCGGCATCCGCGCGAGCGCCGCGAAAAAACACACGTTGTACAGGAAGATGCCGGTCGCACCGAGGCCGAAGGTCGTCAAGACCTGGCGGCCGCTCAGCTTCGGCAGCCCGCCTTCGATCTTCCACGTCAGCACGACCAGCATCAGCGCGGCAATCGCGAAGCGGCCGGTGGCTGCCGAGGTCGCGGACATCGTCGCGGCGAGGATCCGGCCCGCGATGAACGTCCCGCCCCAGAACAGCGCGACGAGCGTGAGCTTCACGTAGACGGCCGCGTGCGGCCGGGTGGCGGCGATGGCGGCGGGTGGGGCGGGAGCGTTCATGTGACGGGGTTTCTCGGTGAGCGCCTGCGGCAATGCGTGAACGAGCACGCGCGGCCGGTCATGCCGAATCGTGCGATGGCCCGCGTGCAGGCTGGATTCAGGGGGAAATGGGCGGTCGTTGCGTCGTCAGCGAAACGCGGGTGCCGACGCGAGCGCGGTCAGCACGACGGGCATCGCGAGCGCCGCCGCGATCGTCTGGAATGCGGTGATGCCGGCCATCAGCGGCGCGTCGCCGCCGAGCTGGCGCGCCATGATGTACGACGCCGACGACGTCGGCAGCGCCTGGAACAGCAGCGCGACCGTCAGCGCGGCATCGCCGAGCCCGAACAGGCGGCCGGCGGCGAGCGTGATGAGCGGCATCGCCATGAACTTGAACGCCGACGCGACGCAGACCGGCTGCAGCCACGCACGCGCCGCATCGAATTTCAGTGCCGCGCCCACGCACAGCAGGCCGAGCGGCATCGACGCGGCGCCGAGCGCGCGCACGGCCGGCTCGACGGCCGCCGGGAACGTGACGCCGCCGGCCTGCATCGCGATCCCGAGCGCGCACGCGACGACGAGCGGATTCGACAGGATCTGGCGCACGAGGGCCGCCGCGCCGAGCCGCGTGCTGCCGTAGCGCGCGAATACGAGTACGCACATCAGGTTGACGGTCGGGACGATCGCCGCGACGCACACGGCCGCGAGTGCGATGCCTTTTGCGCCGAACAACCCGGCCGCGAGCGCGGTGCCGACATAATTGTTGAAGCGCACGGCACCCTGGAACACCGACGTGAAGCCGGCGCCGTCGACCCGCACGAACGGGCGAACCAGCAGGAGAAGCGCCGCGGCGAGTGCGGTCGAACCGACCAGCGCCGCCGCGAGCGGTAAAACGGGCAGCGCCTGCAGCCGCGCTGTTCGCGGACGGCCTCGCGAACGCGCGGCTGCAGGC